>DATIPJ010001181.1:0-4864 GCA_035472155.1 Kofleriaceae bacterium | reverse complement strand
TGCGACGCGAGCCACGCGCCGGCCTCGTTGACCGACGGGATGTCGTCGGTCTGCGAGTCGGTGTAGCGCTTGGTCCAGCCGGTGACCTGGCGCTCGATGTAGCCGACCGGCTTGCCGAAGTCGCCGAGGCCGGCGGCCTCGTAGTCGACCGCGTGGAGGTCGACCAGCGCATCGACCAGGTGCTCGCAGATCCGGCGGACCCGCGGCAGGTCATCGGCGACCTCGGCCGGCACCGACTTGCGGAGCACCACGCCGTGCCGGCGCTCCATCAGGTAGAACGGCGCGCCGAGCACGTCGCCGGTCGACTCGTAGGCGTAGGGCCGGGGCGCGCGGTCGTAGACCGGCCACAGCTTGGTCAGCACGGTGAACTCGCGGCCCATGTCGTGGGCGGACTTGACCTTGCTGCCGAACGGCGGCCGGCGCAGCACATAGTCCTTCTCCTGTCCCTTGTCGCCGTGGCGCACCAGGTAGGTCAGGTTCGAGTGCCCGCCGGGAAACTGCGACACGCTGACCGTGCCCGGGCCGAACAGCGTCTCGAGGTACGCCGACAGCTTGCCGATGTCGAGCTCCTCGCCCGACCGGATGGTTCCAGGAACGTCCTCCATCACGGTCATGCGTACCTCGCCAGGATGCGCCTGGACACCGCCATCTTGTGGACCTCGTCGGGGCCATCGTAGATCCGCGCGCCGCGCTCGTGCACGTAGTAATGCGCCAGGATCGTGTCACTGGTGATCCCGAGCGCGCCGTGCAGCTGGATCGCCCGATCGATCACGCGCAGCATGATGTCCGCGACGAAGAACTTGATCAGCGAGACGTCGTCGCGTGCGACCGAGAAGCCCTTCTTCTCGATCATCCAGGCGGCGTGCAGCACCATGAGCCGCGCGGCCACGATGTCGGCGCGCGCCTCGGCGACCCACGCCTGCGCGATCTGGCGGGTCGCCAGCGTCTTGTCGTCGTCGATCTTCCGCCGCGTGATGTGGCGACACATCGTGTCGAACGTGCGCTCGCAGATGCCGATCCAGCGCATGCAGTGGTGGATTCGCCCGGGACCGAGCCGCTCCTGCGCGATCAGGAACCCGGCGCCCTCGGGTCCGAGCCGGTTGGCGACTGGCACGCGCACGTTGCGATACCAGATCTCGGCGTGCGTGCCGTAGCCCGAGCCCGCGTCGCCCATGATGGGGATGTTGCGCACGCGGTCGAAGCCCTTGGTGTCGGTGGGCACGATGATCATCGAGGCGCGGCTGTGCCTGGCGGCGTCGGGGTTGGTCACCGCCATCACGATCGCGAACGCCGAGCCGTCGGCCGCGCTGGTGAACCACTTGTGGCCGTCGATGACGTACTCGTCGCCCGAGCGCACCGCGCGGCACGACATGATCGTCGGGTTCGAGCCCGGGTTCTCGGGCTCGGTCATCGAGAAGCACGAGCGGATCTTTCCGCTCGCGAGCGGCTCGAGCCACGTCGCCTTCTGCTCGGGCGTGCCGTACTTGTGCAGGATCTCGATGTTGCCGGCATCCGGCGCCTGGCAGCCGAACACGTAGTGCCCCAGCGGCGAGCGCCCGAGCCGCTCCGACACCAGGCCGTGCTCGACGAGCCCGAGCCCGAGCCCGCCGAGCTCGTGCGGCAGCTGCGGCCCCCACATCTTGGCCGCCTTGACCTGCGCGCGCAGGTCGTCGAGCAAGGGCGTGGCCGCGGCGAACCCAAGCTCAAACACGTTGGGCTCGGCAGGGATCACAACATCGGCGACGAACTTCTCGATCCGTTCGAGGAGGGGCCGCACTGATTCGGGAGGATCGAAGTCCATGGCTACCTGGCTTTCATCGGGTCATCTCTCCGTTTGCAGCTCCTCGGGGAGATGCGCGGTGAGGTTGAACGCGACCAGCGACAGTTGATCGGGCTGCCAGTCGAAACCCTGGCTGCGGAACCGCAGCTCGGTGATCGATGCATTGCGCACCACGATGCTGGTGCGCACCATGCGCTCGGCGGCGATGCCGAACACCAATCCGACCGCCACGCCGATCGGCCCGGCGCTCGTCACGCACGCGAGGCGTGCGCCCGAGCCGGCGGCGCGGAGCACGCGGTCGAGACCGGTGCGGATGCGCGCCACGAACGCCGCCACGCGCTCCATGCCCTCGACCGCCCACTCGTCGCGCGACCACCGCGTGAGGATCGTATGAAACGCCTGGTCGAGCAGCCGCGGCGTTGGCGCGCTCGTCAGCGCTGCGAATCGGGGATCCTCGGCGACCAGCCGCGGCACCATGTGCTGCAGCATCTCGAACGCCGGGTACTCCGCGAGCTCGGGCAGCTCCTGCGCGGCCGGCAGCGCGCCACCGGCACCTTCCCTCGCGTACTGCGCAGTCTGCTGCTGCCGGCGGAGCGGCCCGGCATACAGCGCGCCGAGCTGCTGGCGCGCCGCCCACCGCCCGATCGCGAGCGCCTGCTCGATCCCCCTCGGCGACAGCCGATCGTAGTCGGGCTCGCCGTACGATGCTTGCCCGTGGCGGATCAAGTACAGCGTGCCCACGCGCCGCATCCTACCGCCGTCCGCCGACCGTGTCCGCGGCGACGTCACCTTCCCGCATCTGCGCTGGTCCGCGATCCGGAACTGTGTTCTGCACAGCAGTTTGCGTCTCGACTGACGATTCGACGACGCGTAGCATCATGCCCCGACGCAGCGCGGGCGCGCGCGAATGGGCGCAGATCACGCACCGCCTGGCGCTGCCTGGCGCCGATCGCGCGGAATCAGAAGTACATCCGACAGCTCTTGCAGTAGAAGCGCAAATGCTCCTCGACCCAGGCCATCGGCGACTCGCACTGCGGGCATGCCGGCGACGGACCGGTCGCCTGCTGCTTGCTGTCCTTCGGCGGCGGTAGCGAATCGGGTGCGGTCGAGATCGGAAGCTTAGGCATGCGCTCGCGCGGCGGCGTTGTCGGCGCGGGCTGGCGCGAGCGCGCGGGAACCGTGACCGCCTCGCCGTTGGGATCGGTGGCGTGGCCGCGGCGCGCCTCGAACGCCTCGACGGGCTCGACCGGCTCGACGGGCGAGGTATCAGGCACGTTGAACGACACGGTGGCGCGCTGGTGGGCGGGCGCATCGCCGGCCTCGCCCGCGCCGCGCGCGGCCTCTGCGGCGCTGGCGCTCGCGGATGCTGCGGCCATCTCCTCGGGAAAATCGTAGTTCACGCTCGTCGGCGAGGCGTTGTCGGTGATCTCGAGCGGCACGCGCGAGATCGTGGCCTGGTCGACATCGCCTGCGTCCGTCGGCGCGGCCGGTGTCGGATCGGGCTCGGTGCGCTTGGGGACGGGAATGGGCGGGATCGCCGGAATCGCGGGGATCGGAGGGATCGCCGGAATCGCGACCCCACCGGGCGGCGGCGGCACGCTCATCGAGATCGTCGAGCGCGGCGGAGGAACGCGCGTCGACCCGGGCGGCGGCGGAGGCTGCGATGGCCCCGGGCGGCCTGGCCGCGCCGGCATCGGGACCGACGCGCGGATCGCACGCGCCGGCGCTTGACCGTCGCGCGTCGCGCCGACCGGGGGTGGCATCGTCTGGCCGTCGCGCGCCGCACCGGCCGGGGGCGGCATCGTCTGGCCGTCGCGAGCCGCGCCGACCGGGGGCGGTATCGTCTGGCCGTCGCGCGCCGCACCGACCGGGGGCGGCATCGTCTGGGCGTCGCGCGCGGAATCGGATGGCGCGTGCGGCGCGTGCGCTTGTGGTGACGACGCGTGCGGCCCGTTCGGTTGCGATGCGTCTGGATCGAACCGCGAAGGCCCGCCCTCGAGGCTCTGCGAGGCGAGCGGGTCGAGCCCACGCGGCGGAGCCTGGCTATCGCGATGGGCGCGCGGCGATGGGCCGTTGGGTTGCGAGCTCGCCGCCGACCCGCTCTCTCGTCGGTGACGAGGCGGTGGCGGTGGCGGCCGGCTCGCACCGGGCCGCGGAGGCGCCTGACTATCGCGCTGGCTCCGCGGCGCTGCGCCGACCGGCGACGGCGGCGGGGCGAGCGGCGTCTCGGGCCGCGGGAACAGATTGGGCTCGTTGCCCGTCGGTCGGCCGCTGTCAGGCGAGATGATCGCCGTCGGCGGGCCGATCGGCAGATCGGTATCGGGCATCGGCGGCACCATCGACACCTGTGTGGTCGGCGATGCCGGCACGGCGATCATCGGTGGCCCGATCGGCTCGAAGCCCTGCGACTGCGCCGCCGCGTTGGACTGTCCCCCGTCGGGCGGCGTGCCCGATGGATCGATGGGCGCGGCGATCACCGTCGGCGCATTCGCCGGCAGGACGATGAGCGGCGCCGTCGTGACTTCACCCGGCGCAAATGGCGGTGGGCCCGCCGATGCGCTGCCAGGCGGAGCAAACTGCCCACCGCCGAACAGCGGCGGGCCGCTCGGCGACCCGGGACGACCACCAGGCGGAGCAAACTGCCCACCGCCGAACAGCGGCGGGCCCTGCGATGGGCCGCCGGCCGGCGCGAATGGCGTCGAACCAAACGGCGGAGCGCCGCCCTGTGAACCAAATGGCGGGCGGTTCGACGACTCGCCACCCGGTGGCCCGAATGGCGGATTCATCGGCGATGCACCATGCGGCAGCGGATACGGTGGTGCGCCGCCTTGTTGCCCGAATGGCGGATTCGTCGGCGATGCGCCACGCGGCGGCGGGTACGGTGGTGCGCCGCCTTGTTGCCCGAATGGCGGATTCGTCGGCGATGCGCCATGCGGCGGTGGATACGGTGGTGCGCCGCCTTGCGCACCGAATGGCGGATACGGCGGTGGGCCGCCTTGCGCACCGAATGGTGGATACGGCGGTGCGCCGCCTGGTGGACCGAATGGCGGGCTCGACGGCGATGCGCCGTGGGGCGGTGGATAC
>DATIPJ010001180.1:0-3686 GCA_035472155.1 Kofleriaceae bacterium | reverse complement strand
GCGCGCGGAGAGCTCGTGGGCGAGGTCGTGCACGCCGAGGTGCCGATCGACGGCTCGTGGTATCGCGCGAGGCTCGCGATGCAGCCGTCGGCCAGCGTCGTCGTCGCCCTGCCCTCGACCGATGGCTTCGAGCTGACGCTGCGCTGGAACGACCGCTGGGCCAACGGCGATGGCGCGCCGCGCGCCGCGAGCTTCGACGACAGCTTCCTCGTCGAGACCAACGACTTCGCCCTCGCCGGCGTGTGGCTCGATCACGACGCGCGCTCGGGCCTGCTCGCCTCGCGCTACGTCTCGAGCCTGCGCCCCGAGCGCAAGACCGCCGTCCTGCTGCGCGACGCGCGCTGGGTCCACCAGGTCTCCAACGACGAGGTCTACGCCCGCCGCGCCGACCCGGAGTGGTCCGAGCACCGCATGGCCGACATGCTGATGGCCTCGCTCCAGCTCGCGAGCCGCCCGGTCCGCTGGGCGCGCGCGTTCGGCCGCGTCGGCGCTGCGCTCGGCGGGCGCTCCGCCACGCGCATCGAGGTCGGCGGCAGGCCAGCCCTGCGCGTCCGCCGCAACTGCGTCGACATCAACGTCCACCTCGTGCGCCGCCTCGGTCCGAGCGACCCGGGCCGCCTGCGCACCGTCGTCAGCGCCCACCGCATCGGCAGCGGCGGCGAGACCCTCTCGCTGATCTCCGAGGGCCTCCCGCGCGCCGCATGGCCGCCGCCCGCCGACCCCTCGAGCGGCACCCTCTACATCGATCCGCGGGCCGCCGACCTGCTCGACGTCGCGCGCCCGAGCTCGACCATCGTCCGCTCGCACGACGTCGAGATCGCCTTCGACGGCGCCCTCACCGACCGCGACCGCATCGGCGCCGCCATCGAGCTCGCCGCCTGGTGGGCCTCCGACAGCCGCGCCTCCGGCCCCTACCGCTGACGGCGCGCTGCCTGACATGCGTGTCAGACCTTCGAGGGCTTGATGCCGAGTCGACCGCACACAACACCGCGAGATCGCTCTCGAGCGATTGGCGCAACGGCTGCACATTCGCGCGACATGCGCCGCTTCTTCTGGTTCGCCACGCTCGCCGCCCTCGCGCCTGCTTGCTCGAGCGATGACGTCGAGGTGTCCGAGGTGACCGTGCTCTCGCACCTCGCGCCCTGCAGGACCTTCGAGGTCCTCGACTGCATGCTCGTCGACGAAGGCAGTGGAGCACAGCTGTTCTACGACAGCATCGAAGGCTTCATGTACCACTGGGGCTCGACCTATCGGCTCGAGGTCGACATCCGCAAGATCGCCCATCCCGTTCCGGACCAATCCTCGCGCGAGGTGCACCTGCGCGAGGTGCTCGAGGTGACGCCGGTCGCACCGCGCACCGAGTTCACACTCACGCTCCGCGGAGACGCCAGTCCCGGCGCGCAGCCGCTCACCCCCGCTGGCCAGGGCTTTGCGATGTCGTTCGGCCGACAGATCGTCTGCCAGGATCCGGCGGTGTGCACGGCGATCGCGGACGCATTGCGGCAGCCCGCCAGCTTCGATCTCACCCTGCGCCATCCGGACGATCCCACCGACGAGCAGCTGCCGCTCACCGCGCTCGCGGTGGCTCCGCACTGAGCGCGCGCGATCTCCGGCAAACGGCGACAGGCCATGAGCGGCACGACCACGGCCGCGATCCAGTGCACGTACATCGGCGCGATGATGCCGGATTGCGGGGCAGCCTTACCCTCCGGACCGGGCCTCGCCGCATCTCGTCCCATGGACGGTGTCCACGGATGCAATCCACTACACTGCCGGCCGACAGTCGCGAGGGCGCCGCGCCGCGGTCCCTCTGGAGTGGTCCATTGCCGATGGAAGGTGTGACATGCATCGATTCAGCAGCCGGCAACATGCGCTCTTGATGCTCGGATGCTTCGTGGCGAGTTGCGCCACCGAGCCAGATGACCCGATGACGACCGAGTCCACGGCCGCCGAGACGAACATGCGAGCGAACGATGACCGCGATGACCGCGATGACCGCGATGACCGCGACCATGGCGATCATCGCGACGCGCGATCGAAGCATCGGCCGGTTCGGTCCCTCGCCGACGCGGCGGCGCGCACCGATCGCCTGATCGGCACCGCGGTCGATACTCCCTTCTTGACCAGCGATCCGGTGTACGCCGCGACGCTCGCAGCGGAGTTCACCTACGTCACGCCCGGAAACGAGACCAAATGGGGCTCGCTTCAGCCCGTCGACTCCGCGCACTGGGATTTTGCACCGGCGGACGCGATCATGTCGTTCGCGCGCCACCACCACCTGGCCGTGAAGGGCCACGTCCTGATCTGGCACAGCCAGCTCCCGCCGTTCGTCACCGATGCACTCGCGCCCGACGAGCTCGTCGCGCTGGCGCGCCGCAACATCCGCGAGGTCATGCGCCGCTACCGCCGCGAGACCCGCGCGTGGGACGTGGTGAACGAAGCGTTCAACGACGATGGCACGCTGCGCGATACCGTGTTTCTCCGCAAGCTCGGCCCCGGGTACATCGCCGACGCGTTTCGCTGGGCGCGCGAGGAAGACCGCGGCGCCATCCTCTATTACAACGACTTCAACATCGACACGATCAACGCCAAGTCGAATGTCGTCTACGAGCTCGTGCGCGGCCTCCTCGCCGACCACGTGCCGATCGACGGCGTCGGGTTCCAGATGCACCTCGAGGCGCAGAGCGCGCCATCGACCGAGGAGATGGTGGCCAACCTGAAGCGCTTCACCGACCTCGGTCTGCGCGTGAACATCAGCGAGCTCGACGTGCGGATCGCCAATGCCGGCGGCGATCTGGTGACCCGGCTCGCGCTCGAGCGCCAGGTCTTCCATCGCGCCGTGGCAGCGTGCGTACAGGTCCCGGGCTGCGAGACCCTGACCACCTGGGGATTCACCGATCTCGACTCGTGGATCGACGCCACGTTCGGTCCCGACGATCCGCTCGAGCTCGACGAGCAATACCGCCGCAAGCCGGCCTACTACGGCATCGTCGACGGCTTCCTGGCAGTCCCGGTCGACCCGCCCGGGACCCCACCCAACATGATCGCCAATGGCACCTTCGAGATTGGCAATGACGGTTGGGTGGCCACCGGCGGCAAGCTCTCCACCTCGCGCCGCACCGCGCACACCGGCGAGCGCAGCGCGCGCCTGCGCCACCGGACCCTGCCCTCCGACGGCATCGCCTTCGACGCGCGCTCCGTCGTCACCGCCGCCACGACCTACGACGTCTCGGCGTGGGTCCGGATCTCTCGCGCGGCCAGCGACAGCGTCACCCTGACCGCAACCACGCGATGCGCCGGCAGCACCGACACCGTGACCACCCTCGCCACCGGTACGGCGACCAACGCCGGCTGGCTCGAGCTCACCGGCGAGCTTGCAATCCCCGACTGCGTCGCCGAGGCGATCTCGCTCCAGATCTCCGGGCCGGCGCCGCGCGTCGAGCTGCACGTCGACGACGTCGCCCTGCGCCGCCGCGAGCAACTCGGGCCGAACCTGATCGCCAATCCGGGCTTCGAGACCGATGCCACGGGCTGGTTCGGCTTCGGCGGCGCATCCGTCAGCTCCACCACCACCCAGGCCCACTCCGGCGCCCGCAGCGGCCTCGCCACCGCGCGGACCGCAACATTCGCGGGCCCGGCCATCGATCTGCGCGCCGCGGGCGCTCTTCCCGGCGCTACCTACCAGG
>DATIPJ010001179.1:0-5297 GCA_035472155.1 Kofleriaceae bacterium | reverse complement strand
GAGCGCGGCCGCCGTCGCCGCGGCCGCCGAGCGTGCCTATGTGATCGAGGCTCAGGTCGACGACCCGGACGACCTCGGCCACCTGCAGGCCGCGTGGGCGCTCGCCAAGTGCGTGTGCGAGGAGGGCGCCGCGGTGGTGATCGACGTCTACGCCGCGCGCGCGCACCTGGGCAGCGAGGTCGCCGGGCTCGCACCCGATCGCGCGTTCGACATCATGCGCGAGGTCACGCTGTTCTTCGACGAGCAGGCCGACGGCGGCCTCGCCGCGTGGTCGCTCGGGCTGCGCAAGTTCGGCCGCCCCGACCTGGTGCTGCTCGGCGTGGCCCCCGAGGCGGCGACCGAGGCTGCGCTGGTCCTGCGCGACGTCGCCGCCACGCTGGCCGCCGGCGAGCGCATCGAGCCCGGAGACGAGGTATCAGGCCCCAGCGGCCCCAGCGGCCCCAGCGGCCGCGTCCTCACCGCCGTGCGCTTCGAGCCCGAGATGTGCCCTGCCGTCGCAGTCGATGGTCCGGCGCTCGTGCTGCAGTGATAGACTGTCCGTCATGGCCACATCGGCACGTCCTGAAACGGCACTCGCGCGCCCGCGCTATGGCCATCTTGGCAAGGTGCTATTTGTCGATCTCACCGAGCAGAAACACTGGGTCGAGGATATCGATGAGTCGGTCTACCGCGCCTATCTGGGTGGCTATGGCCTGGGCGCGTGGCTCATGTGGAAGCATTTCCCGGCGGGCGCCGATCCGCTCGCGCCCGAGGCGTGCTTCGCGATCAGCTCGGGCCTTCTGACCGGGCTCAAGACGCCGTTCTCGGGCCGCATCCAGATCGTCGGCAAGTCGCCGCTGACCGGCACCTGGGCCGACTCCAACTCGGGCGGCAGCGTATGCAGCCACCTGCGGTGCGCCGGCTACGACGCGGTGGTCGTGCGCGGCAAGGCCGCCGTGCCGACGCTGCTGGTGATCCGCGACGGCGAGATCAGCTTCGAGCCCGCCGGCGAGCTGTGGGGCAAGGAGGTCCCCGAGACCTTCGATGCGATCAAGGCGCGGTTCGGCGGCAAGCGCGATGTCGGCGTGTCGGCGATCGGCCCGGCCGGCGAGAAGCAGCAGCGCATCGCCTCGGTGATGAACGACCGCTATCACGCGTTCGGCCGCCAGGGCTTCGGCGCGATCTACGGCAGCAAGAACCTCAAGGCGATCGTGGTGTCGGGCACCGGCGAGATCAAGGTCGCCAAGCCGGCCGAGTTCAAGGCGCACTGCAAGCAGATCACCGACGAGTACAAGCGCGACCTCGGGATCCTCGCGCGGATCTTTGCGTACTTCGCCAAGCCCAAGCGCTGGCTGGGCTGGCTGTACCGGATGATGACGCGGATGGGCAGCAAGATGCAGTCGCCGACCGCGGCGATGCGCCAGCTGTGGAGCCAGCGCGGCACGACCGCGGCGGTCGCGCTCTCGATCGAGAACGGCGACGCGCCGATCAAGAACTGGCGCGGCGTCGGCACGCGCGACTTCCCGCTCGCCACCAAGGCGATGAAGACCGACGGCGCAGTGGTCGATCGCTACATCACCAAGAAGCTGTCGTGCGGCGACTGCCCGATGCCGTGCAAGGGTATCGTGAAGGTCAAGTCGCGCAACCTGACCGACGTCCGGCGGCCGGACTACGAGACCATCGTGGGCTTCGGCGCGAATCTGTTGAACGACGACATCGAGCTGATCGCCGCCTGCCACGACGCGTGCAACCGCTTCGGCATCGATGCGGTATCGTCGTCGGCGACCCTCGCCTGGGTGTGCGAGGCGGTCGAGCGCGGCGACCTGACGCAGGCCGACCTCGACGGTGTCGACATGCGGTGGGGCAACGGCGAGGGCGCGCTGTCGCTCACGATCAAGATGGGCAATGGCGACGGCTGCGGCGCGTGGCTCGGCAACGGCGTCAAGCGCGCGTCCGAGCATGTCGGCAAGTCGACCGGCGACTACGCGGTGCACGTGCACGGCAGCGAGCCCGCGTATCACGATCCGCGGTTCAGCTCGCTGATGGGCGTGACCTACATTTCCGATCCCACGCCGGGCCGCCACACCGCCGGCAGCGCGTCGTGGAACGAGACGTTCGGCGCCGGCTATTCGCTGCCCAAGGCGGCCGACAAGAAGGACTGGAACGTGAAGTGGAAGGGCACGGCGGGCAAGGGCAAGGCGCAGGCGCTGTACTCCAACGCGCACCAGGCGATGAACGGCCTGGGGCTGTGCATGTTCACCATGCTGACCGGCTCGCTGCCCTGGGCCGAGCTGCTCGACACCGCCACCGGCTGGGGGCTCACCGAGGCCGACCTCCTCGCCTGCGGCGAGCGCATCCAGAACCTGCGCGCCGCGTTCAACCGTCGCGAGGGCCTCGTCCCCAAGGACTTCGCGCCGCACCCACGCATGGCCGGCGAGGGCGATGGGCACCTCGAGGCTGGCCCCTTGCGCGGCATCCGCGTGCCGCTGCCGATGCTGCGCGACGACTATTACAAATCGATGCAGTGGAATCCGACCACGGGCCACCTCTCGAGGTCGCGCGCCGCCGAGCTCGGCATGGCCGAGCTGCTCGAGGGATACGTCGAGTAACCGCCGCATGGGAATCTTCGATCGACTCCGCGGCGGCACCGTCCGCATTCACATCCTGATCAAGGGCCGCATCGGCCTGGGCTGGAAGGACATCGACGAGCACGTGCGCGTCCCCACCGGCACCACGCTGGGCCAGCTCCTCCAGATCACCGACTCGGCGCACATCCCGCTGCGCGAGGCGCTCGAGCACTCGCCGCACCTGACCGAGACCATGATGTTCAACGGCGAGCGCTGCCCGTTCGGCGACAACACCGAGCGCGTGCTCGCCGAGGGCGACGAGATCTACTTGCTGGCGCCGCTGGCGGGTGGCTAGAGCAGGCCGACCAGCAGCGCGCCGTACACGCGCAGGAGGATCGAGATGTCCTCGTCGGTGAACTGCAGCATCGTGCCGACGAAGTAGTCGCGCCCGTAGCGGACCTTGTCGAACGTGCGCGGCGCCACGGCGTTGCCGGCGTTGATCGAGAGGTAGACCGGCTCGTTGAGCGCGTCGTCGACACCGGCGAGTACGTAGATCGAGCGGAACACCGCCAGCGCGCCGGCGATCTTGAGCCGGGGCGTGGCGCGAAACGAGCCGTACAGGTCGGCCGAGAGCTTGAGCCGCCCGTCGAGCAGCAGCGCGTCGACGCCTGTCCCGAAGGTGGAGTCCTTGATGCCGCCGCGCACCGAGATCGGCCCGAAGTGCTTGCCGAACTGCGCGGTGAACCGGATGTGGTCCTTGATCTCCTGGCGGCGCGTGTAATCGGCGGTCGCGACCGCGTCGGACAGCTCGTCGTTGGGCACGCCGCCGAGCGGGCTGCGCTCGAACTCGACCAGGTAAAACTTGTCCTCACGGGCGCGGATCTCGGCGGTCGCGTAGAACCGCACCGACTTGGAGAACACGTCGTACTCGAGGCGCATCCCGAGCCAGGAGCGGAAGCGGTTGAAGCTGCCGACCGCCTCGCGGCCCGAGGCCGTGATGTCCTCGATGTCGTGGCCGAGCCCGGGATCGTTGACCAGCTTGCCGAGCGTGCCCTTCCAGTCCTGGCTCTGGCCCTCGTCGATCGCGGTCATGATCTCGGCGGCCTGGGCGACCTGCGGATCGATCCGGTCGAGCCCCTCGCGCGTGTCCTGGAGTGCCTGGGTCAGCCCGGACCGCACGTCGCGCATCCGGCTGCGCGTGGCGACGATCGCGCTGTCGATGCGATCGAGCGTGCGCGTCACCGCGGGCGCCGTGCTGCCGAGCTGCTCGGCCGCGCGCGAGGTCAGCTCGTCGATCCGCGTCACTGCGTGATCGGCGGACTCCATCGGGCCCTCGATGTAACCCTCGCCGAGCCAGGCGTTGGCGCCGCCGAGGCTGTCGACCACCGGCCCGCCGATCCACTTGCGGCCGTTCAGCACCACGTCGTGGATGATGTCGAGCGTGTTGTCGATCCGGGGCAGCGCATCCGCCATGGCGCGCAGGATCGCGTCGGTCGAGCTGCCCTCGACGACGTGCGCGATCGGCTCGCCCGACTTCAGCCGCCGCGCGGTGCCCGCGCCCTCGTCGCCGCCCATCGGGATGATCTCGACGTAGCTGTCGCCGAACAGCGAGTCGGCGCGCCGGGTCGCGAACGAGTCGGCCGGCAGCTCCAGCCCGTCGAGCAGGCGCATGTCGATCCGCGCGAACGGGCCGTCGATCGTCAGCTTCTCGATCGTGCCGACCCGGACGCCTGCGATCACCACCGGCGACCCGGGCGCCAGCCGCGAGCCATCGCGGAACTTGGTGTAGGTGCGAAAGCTGCCGCCGACGGTGGTGCTCGGGATCCGGGTGCGGATGAACAGCGCAAAGCCGCCCACGACGATCGCGATCACCGCGAAGGTGGTCAGGCGGGTCAGCCAGCGCACCGGGGCATCGTAGCGCACACCCGGGGGCTCTGCCCCCGGGTTCCCCCGGGAAGGTCTTCGTTTAGGTCGACACCCGGGGCTCTGCCCCCGGGTTCCCCCGGGATGTCTTCGTTTGGGTGCGGGCTAGCGCACGCAGTCGTAGGTCAGCGAGAGCGGCGTGCCGTGGTCGATGACCTCGAAGTCGGTGACCTTGAGCGCCGCCAGGTCCTGCGGCGCGAGCAGCCCGCTCCACTTCGCGGTGGTGTGGCGGTCGCTCTGCGCGGTGAGCGCGATGTTGCCGCCGTCGGCGTGGTACATGCCGTACTTCTGCATCGCGCGCGCGACGACCTGCGCGCCCGGCTTGAGGCTGGCGATCGGATAATCGGCGCGCAGCCGGAAGTGCACGCCGTACGAAGGCGCGCTCGCGCTGCCCGTGGTGTCGGTGGCGTGGGTCGCCGGGCGCACGAAGCCGCGCTTGATCCGGTTGTTGGGCAGGATGAAGCGGATGGCGTGATCGATGTGGCCCGCCTTGACCTCGTCGGCCGTGAACAGGAGCGGCGCGATCGGAAAGCCCGCCGCGTCGGCGCTGGTGCACTGGTTGCCGCGCAGGTTGTCCGAGTAGGTCCCGCGCCCGTTCCACACGGCGAGGCAGCCGCCCTGGAACGTGGACGTGATGTTCGCGCGATACATCTCGTAGAGCTTGCCCGCGCTGCTGTCGAACACCAGCAAGTGGCAATCGCCGTCTCCGGTGCAGGCGTATCCACTCTCCGACTCGATGTTGCCGCCGGCCGGCACCGGCATCGGGGTGAGGTCGCAGTCGGGGCTGTAGAAGTCATCGGTCGGCGTGAACGTGCGCATCGGCGACGA
>DATIPJ010001178.1:0-4347 GCA_035472155.1 Kofleriaceae bacterium | reverse complement strand
CCGAGCAGGACGAGGAACGCGGTGCGGTAGCTGTCGGGCAGCGCGGTGCGGATGAGCGCGAAGGTCTTGGCGTTGTCGATCGCGTCTTGCAGCTGCTCGAGGTCGTCGTTGACCGTCGCGGAAACCAGGAATGTCAGCCGCAGGTTCGCGCCGCTCTCGCCGAGCGGATGGTCGACGACCTTGTCGCGCCACTCGGGGCCGGGCAGCGGGCGCTCGGCCTCCGCGAGCACGCTGCCGTCGGGGCGCAGCAGCGCGATCGCGCGCAGGTTGGGCTCGTCGTTGATGACCTTGGCCAGGTTGAGCGTGGGCTCGAGCGAGATGAAGTCGGCGCGCTGCGCGAGCCGGGTGGCGATCTCGTCGTGCAGGCGCTTGGTGACGTTGACCAGGATGGTGTAGGTGCCCTGGGCCTTCTCCATGGCGGCGATGCGCGACGACGCCTCGGCCGTGTTGACGTTGGCGGCGGTCTTGCCCATCTGATCCATGAGGTACGCCGACGCGGCGAGCGGCGTGATCACGATCAGCACGAGGGCGACCGTGAGCTTGAGCTGCAGAGGGATGGGCTTGTCGCGCTTGTCCCGCTTCATGGTGGCGGCCTGAAGAATGGTTGCGAGCGGATGCGCAGCACGCGGTCTGCGTCGGCGATCTTGGGATTGTAGAATACCGAGACGAACGAGCCGAAGAATGCGCCGCCGCGGTCGAGGCCGCCGCCGGCGCCCTGGCTGAGCCAGCGCCGGACCTCGGCGAGGGTCTCCTTCGACACCGGGTTGAGCTCGACGACCATCTTGAGCACGAACACCTGCTCGTAGGGCAGGACCGCCAGGCGCGCGACCGGCAGGTCATCGATCGCGGTCAGCCACTTGAGCGCCTCGGCGCGATACTTGAGCTTGACCTTGCGCGCCCCGCCCGGCTGATCGATCTCGAGGGTGTAGATCTCATCCCAGACGTCGAAGACGACGGAGCGCCGGATCAGCTGCTCGGCGACCGGGGTATCGGAGTCGCGCGGCGTGATCTGGATGCGGATGACCACCGTGGACGAGATGCCGCTGCTGAGCGCCTCGTAGGTCGGCGCGTCGAACAGCTTGCCGATGCCGCCGGGCGGCAGCGTCGAGACCGTGAGGTCGTTGCCGGTCTCGACGAACCGCATCCGCTGGATCTCGGGTTTGTCGTCCTCGGCGTTGGCGGCGGTGGCGGTCGCGAGCGCGAGCGCGGCCGCGATGACCGCGAGCCTCACCGCAGCCGCCCCAGCGCGTTGGCGACCGTGAGCTCGAACGTGCCGATGTCGGTGTCGACACGGACACCGGCGTCGAGGTAGAGGTCGATCGGCAGCGAGTCGTAGAACCCGGTGTCGCGCGCGCGCAGGTCCTGGCGCTCGGCGAGGCCCCACAGGCCTGCGCCGAAGAACACGTCGCCGCCGTACACGCGCTGCTTGCCGCTGCCGCGGAACAGCTTCATGGCGTATTCGAGGGTGGCCGTGCCGCCGAGGTCGCCGTACAGCGGCTTGTCGGCGCGCGTGCCGAGGATCGACAGCGGCGCGGCGGTCGACAGCACCAGCCCGAGCGCGCGCGGGGTCAGCATGCGATCGACATCGGCGATGTGGATGCGATCGAAGCGCGGCGCGTCGCCGACGACCACGCCGCCCGCGATCTTGAGCCCGAGCGCATGCTTGTCGCCGAACACCGGCCAGTAGTGCTCGTAGCTGGCGAACACGGTCGCGAAGTCGTAGCTGCCGCCGAGCAGCGCGCTGCCCAGCTCCGCCGAGGCGAGGATGTGGCTGCCCGCGTGGGGCAGGATCGGATCAGGCCGGGTGTCGCGGTCGAAGCCCAGGCTGGCGGTGACGACGCGGCTCGCGCCGGGGTCGAGGTGCGGATCGATCGAGATCTCGAGATCGTCGGTGACCTTGCGCGTCGGTCCGACCGGCAGCGTGGCGTCGATCGACTCGGCGCGCACGCCCGTCGATATCCGGGTCAGCGCGCTGACGTTGTAGGTGACGCCGGCGCGCATGCCGAACCGCCGGTACGGAAACGCATGCAGGCTGCTCGGCTCGGCGTTGCTCGGCCCGCCGCTGATCTTGTACGGCTCGCTGCCGTGGACGAGCGTGATCGCCCAGCTCGCGCCCCACGGGGTGCCGCGCACCGACGGGTCGGCGAGCCGGAGCTCGGCGGCGTACTGATCGCGGCCGTCGAACGTGTGCTCGGTGGGGGCGCCCAGCTTGGCCTGGTGGGCATAGATGAAGCCGCCGCCGACGGCGATGCCGAGGCCGAGCAGGTTGCGATCGCCGACGTCGGCGCCGAGCCACCACGGCGAGAGCGACGTGGTGCCGAACCACAGCCGGTTGAGCACCAGCGTGCCGCGCTCGACGACGCGGACCTCGACGACGACCTGGCCGCGCTGGCTGCCGCGGCGGATCGCGAGCGCGACGTCGCGGAAAAAGCCGAGCGCGAGCACCTTGAACCGCGCCTCGCGCAGCCGCTTGTCGCTCGCGTGCAGCACGTCGCCGACGCTGATCGGGAGCGCGCGCCGGATGATCTCGGTCTGGGTGGCGGTGTTGCCGATCACGTCGATCTGCTCGATCGCCACCACCGGGCCGAACTCGTTGTCCTCGTGCAGCTCGGTCTCGGCGGGCGCCACGTCCTGCTCGACATCGGGCGGCGGTGGCGCGGCCTCCGGGAGGCGGCTATCCGGATCGGGGTCCGGCGGCTCGGTCGGCGCGGCGAGCGCCGGCAGGGCGAGCACAGCCAGCGCGATCGGCGTCACCAGCGCGAACGTCTGCCGGCCCCACATGTCCGGTGAACGTAGCGCATCGCTCGCCGTCGGTGCTACGTTCACATGGTGCGCTGGGCCACGCTCGTGCTGCTGACGCTGGTCGCGTGCAGCGACTTGCGAGAGTTTCGCGGGATCTGGCGGGGGCCGCTCGTCGGAGACCCCGTCCTGCAGGTCAACCCACCGAGCGGGCCCGCCGCGCTCACGATCGAGGTCGTCGACAGCCACCACCTGAACGCGCGCCTCACCGTGATGGGGCTCTTGCCCGAGACCGAGATCACCTCGCTGACGGCCGCCGAGGCCGACGTGCTGTCCGACATCACCTTCGGGGGCTCGCCGCTCAAGGTCTACCTCGCGTTCACCGCGGTGCCCGACGGCGGCGGCGAGGCGCTGGTCGTGGTCGCGCTCTACGACGATCGCCGCGTCGAGGTGCGTGTGCTGCGCGGCGGCACCAAGCCGCTGTACAGCATCTTTGCGTTGTCCGAGTCGGCGACATGAACTGCCCCAAGTGCGGCGCGGCCAATCGCGACGACGCTCGGTTCTGCGGCGCATGCGGCGCGGCGTCGCTGTCGACCGAGCCGACCTCGAGCCCGAGCCTGGGCGAGGTCCCGGTGATGATCGGCCGCGAGATCGCGGGCCGCTACCGCATGCTCGCCAAGCTCGGCGAGGGCGGCATGGGCGCGGTGTTTCGCGCCGAGCAGATCTCGCTCAAGCGCACCGTCGCGGTCAAGCTGCTGCGCTCCGAGGTGCTCGGCAACCAGCTGCTGCTGCGCCGGTTCAGCGCCGAGGCCGAGGCGGTCGCCAAGCTCAACCACCCCAACACCGTCAATATCTACGACTTCGGCCAGGACAGCGACGGCACGCTGTTCATCGCGATGGAGTTCATCGAGGGCCGCTCGCTGCGCTCGGTGATCCAGGCCGAGGCGCCGCTGCCGCCGCGGCGCGCGCTCCAGGTCGCGCTCCAGGTCGCGGCCTCGCTCAGCGACGCCCACGCGCACGCGATCGTCCACCGCGACCTCAAGCCCGACAACGTGATGCTCCAGGACCGCGGCCGCGAGCGCGACGTGGCGCGCGTGCTGGACTTCGGCATCGCCAAGCTGCGCGACGACAATCGCGCGACCCAGATGCAGATGACCCAGCAGGGCGACATGCTGGGCACGCCGCAGTACATGGCGCCCGAGCAGATCCGCGCGGAGCCGATCGACGGCCGCACCGACGTCTACGCGCTGGGCTGCATGCTCTACGAGATGGTGACCGGCCGCCTGCCGTACGAGGCGACCACCGTGCTCGCGCTGCTGTCCAAGCATCTGATCGAGCAGCCCGTGCCGCCGTCGCAGCGCCGGCCCGAGCTCGGCCTGCCGCCGGCGCTCGATGCGCTGATCCTCTCGGCGATGGCCAAGGATCCGCGGGCGCGCCCGCCGACGATGGACGCCTACAGCGAGCAGATCGCGGCGCTCCTGCCGATGCTGCCGGCCGATCCGCGCGGCGCGGCCTGGCCCGCGGGCGGTCCTGGGATCGGCAGCCTGCCGACCGCGGCCACGGGCTTCTCGCCGGCGACGCAGCCGCCGGGGTACGCGTCGCCACCTG
>DATIPJ010001177.1:0-5584 GCA_035472155.1 Kofleriaceae bacterium | reverse complement strand
GTCGGGCGAGCCGGTCACGAGGTGGTCCGCCCCGCGCCACGCGACGTACGTGACCGAGGCAGTGTGGCCGCGCAGCACACGGTGCCGCTTGGTGGTCAGGTCCCAGATCCGGATGGTCTTGTCGTAGCTCGCCGACGCCAGCCGCGCGCCGTCGGGCGAGAACGCCACGTCGAGCACGAAGTCGCTGTGGCCGCGCAGGATGTCGAGCACCTGGCCGGTGGCGGCGTCCCACAGCCGCACCGTGCGATCGCTGACCCCGCCGGCGATCCGCCGCCCGTCGGGCGACACCGCGATCCGGCTCGCCATGTAGCCGCCGGTCGAGAGCTCGATCACGCGGCCGCTGTCGATGAGCGCCAGCGACTTGTCGCAGCGGTGGATCACCAGGCGATCGCGCACCGGATCGAACTCCGCGTAGTCGATGCACCAGGCGGTCCCCTTGCCGAGCTGGGTCAGCTCGCCGTCGGGATAGATCAGGTACGCGGTGTCGCCGGCCTGGGCGGCGATCCGCCCGTCGCGCGCGACCGCGAAGCCGCGGATCGGCGTGGTGCCCTCGATGAGGATCGCGCCGGTCCCGCTCGCGACGTCCCAGCGCCGGAGCGTGCCGTCCGACGACGACGACAGCAGTGCGCCGCTCTCGCGCGTGAACTCGACATGCGTGATCAGGCCGCGGTGGCCGCGCAGCAGCTTCGACGAGCCGTCGCGGTCGCGCAGCGCCAGCGACCCATCGGCGTTGGGGATCACGGCGTGCTCGCCGTCGGGCGACTCCATGCCGTAGCCCAGGTTGTGCGCCTCGTTCGACCACGTGAACAGCGGCTCGCGCTTGCCGGTCGCCAGGTCCCAGCGCGCGATCGCCGTGCTGGTGTGCACGATCGCGCGATCGCCGGTGAACCGCACGCCGTCGATCGTCTCGCCCTCGACGTACATCGTCGAGCTCGGGTCGTCGATCGACCACACGCGCGTGCTGCCGTCGAGGCTCGAGGTCGCGACGCTGTGCTCGTCGGCCGAGAACCGCGCGCGGTACACGTCGTCATCGTGGCCGCGCAGCACGATCGCGGTGTGGTTGGCGAGCCGCCACACCCGCGCGGTCGCGTCGTCGCTCGCCGACAGCAGCTCGCTGCCGTCGCGGCTGAACTCCACCGTGTAGATCGCGTCGCTGTGGCCGCGCAGCTCGGTGATCGCGCCGGTCGCGACGTCGACCAGCTCGATCTCGGGGCGCGAGCCGCCGATCGCCATCGTGCGCGCGTCGGGCGACCACACCACGGTCTTGAGCCCGCCATCGTAGTGCGCGATCGCACGCGGCACGCCGCCGGCGAACGGCACCGACCAGATCGTGGTGCCGTCGTGCATGATCACCAGATCACCGCGCGGCGAGATCGCCAGAAAGCCGATCGCCTTGTCGGTGCGCGCGAGCGACCGCGCCGACTCGCTGCCCGGCTCGACCACGCCGACCTCGTTGGCCGAGGTCAGCAGCACCACGCGCGACCAGTCGTCCGCGGCGACCGCATAGCGCAGCCCGGTCGTGGGCCCGAGCAGCTTCGGCTTGCCACCCTCGAGTGCGACCACCTGCGGCGCGCTCGCCTCGCGCTCGATCAAGAGCTGCCGCCCGTCGTTCGACAGCTTCATGCGCAGGATCGTCCGACCCGTGCTCTCGACCACCAGGCGCGGCACACCGCCGTGCAGCGGCCACGCGATCACCTCGCCCATGCCGCCGCCGGTCAGCGCGAACTGGCCATCGGGCGACAGCAGCAGCGTCTCGGGCACCGACAGCGCCTTGCCGAGCTCGGTCGCCCGGCCGGTGCGCACATCGTAGGTCCGGATCACGCCGTCGCGCACCGCGGCGACCAGCGTCGTGCCGTCGGGCGTGAACTGCGCGTCGAGCACCCAGTCGCCCGGCCGGAACACATGGCGCGCGACGCCCATCGCGAGCGCCTCGTCGATCACGTCGACGACCTTGCTGCGGTCATCGGCGCCGACGTCGTAGGTCTTGAGCCACGCGAGCGCGGCGGTCGGATCCTTGGGCAGCGCGGTCTCGGCCTGCAGCAGCACGAGCTCGCGCTTGCGCTTCTCGGCGTTGGTCAGCGCGTCCTCGGCGAGGCCGCGCTGGCTGCGCGCGATGTTGCGCTCGGCGACCACGCGGCGGAACGACTCGACCGCCATCACGCCGAGCACCAGCATGCTCGCGATCGCGACCGCGACGACGCCGCGGTGACGCGCCAGCCGCTTGCGCACCAGCGCCCACGTCGAGTACGAGTGCGCACTCACCAGCTTGCCGGTGGTGAACCGCCGCAGGTCCTCGGCGATCGCGATGCCGTTCAGGTAGCGAGCGTCGGGATCGCGCGCCATCGCCTTGCGAACGATCGTCGCCAGCTCGCCGGGCACGCCCGGGACGACCATCGGCAGCGGCCGCGGCGGCCCGGCGATCACGCGGTCCAGCACCGCCTGCGGCGTGGCATCGGCGTGCGGCGGCATGCCTGCGAGCACTTCGTAGAGCACCGCGCCCAGCGCGTAGACGTCGGCGCGCTCGTCGACCACATCGCCGCGCGCCTGCTCGGGCGACATGTAGGCCGGTGTGCCCACCACCTTGCCCGACACCGTCGAGACCCCCGAGCCCGACGCGGTCAACATCTCCTCGCTGGGCTCGGGCAGATCGCGCTTGCGGTCGCGCGCCAGGCCCCAGTCGACGACGATGGTCTCGCCGAACGCGCCCACGATGACGTTCGACGGCTTGAGGTCGCGGTGGATCACGCCCTCGCTGTGCGCGTAGCCCACCGCGTCGGCGACCGCGATCACGTGGGGCAGGAGGCCCAGCCGATCGCGCAGCAAGGCGCGCTCGGTGATCAGCTCCTTGAGCGTGCGGCCTTCGACGAGCTTCATCACGTAGTACGGGTCGCCGTTTGGCCAGCGTCCTGCCTCGTGGACCGGCACAATGCCGGGATGCTCGAGCCGCGCGGTGATCATCGCCTCGCGCATGAACCGCGCCTCGTTCGAGGGATCGTGGCGCAGCAGCTCCTTGACGGCGACGGTGCGGCAGAGCCGGCGGTCGAGGGCGCGGACCACGCGGCCCAGCCCGCCGCGCGCATGCTCGCTCACCTGCTCGTAGCGATCGGGATCGTCGGCGGCGAGGCACTCGACCTCGACGACGGGCGCGCGCTCCGCCTCGCCCTCGAGCGTCGGCGGCAGCTCTGCGCGCGGCGCCAGCGTCTCGGTGCGATCAGGGATGGGGGGAGGCGGCATGCGGCAACCGGCTCGAAAGGGTCAAACCCCTCACGTCATCTCCAGATTCCCACGAATCGCCGACGGTTGACGCCGAGAATCGTTTTGCACCCGGGGAGCGCTGGGGTCTACGACAGGACGTCGACCGCCGGGGGCGAGTTGCAGGACACCGCCTTGCTAGAGATCACACGGAGCTGGCTCGAGATCACAGCGGGCCACGCTACCCGACGCATACCCGTCCACGACAGAACCGTTACTACCGGCATGGGTGCAGCGAGCGGTCACGGCTCCGCAGCCAGCGGGGCGAGGAGGTCATCGACCTCACGCTCGCTCAATGCCGTCCCGCGGCGCGACGGCGGCCCGAGGATCGCATCGGCGAGATCGCGCTTGTGGCGCTGGAGGGCGAGCATGCGCTCCTCGACCGACCCCGCGATGATCAGATCGTGCACGAACACCGGCCTGGTCTGGCCGATCCGGTGTGCGCGATCGGTCGCCTGGGCCTGTGCGGCCGGGTTCCACCACGGGTCGTAGTGGATCACCGTATCGGCGCCGACCAGGTTCAGCCCCACACCGCCGGCCTTGAGCGAGATCAGAAATACGTCGGCGCGCCCGTTCTGGAAGGCGTCGATCGGCTTCTGGCGATCCGGCGTACTGCCGGTCAGCGTGACGTGGCCGATGCCGCGCGCGAGCAGGCCCTCGCTGATCAGGCCGAGCATGCGGGCGAACTGCGAGAACACCAGGATGCGGCGGCCGTCGGCGAGCTGCTGGGTGATCAGCTCGAGGAGCACGTCGAGCTTGGCGCTGCCGGTGACCTCGCGCGCGGCATCGCACGCCACCAGCCGCGGATCGCAGCACACCTGGCGCAGCTTGAGCAGCGCGTCGAGGATCGCGATCGTCGAGCGGGCGAGCCCGCGCTCGCGGATGTGGCGGCGGACGTCGGCGTGCGCGGCGACCCGGATCGATTCGTAGAGCTCGCGCTGCGCGGCGGTCGGCTCGATGGCGCGCACCAGCACGGTCTTGGCCGGCAGCTCGGGCGCGACCGCGTCCTTGGTGCGGCGCAGGATGTAGGGCTTGACGCGATCGCGCAGCGCCTCGACCCGCCCCTTGTCGCCGCGCAGCTCGATCGGCTCGCGAAAGCTCTGTGCGAAGTCGTCGCGGCTGCCGAGCAGCCCCGGCATCGCGAAGTCGAACACCGACCACAGCTCGCCGAGGTGGTTCTCGATCGGCGTACCCGACAGGCAGACCCGCTGGCGCGCGGACAGCCGGCGGACCGCCTCGGCGACCTGCGCGCTGTCGTTCTTGATCGCGTGGGCCTCGTCGAGCACGACGATGTGCAGCGCGATCTCGGCGAGCTGATCGCGGTCGCGCGCGACCAGCGGATACGTCGTGAGGATGACGTCGGCCCCGGCGAGCTGGCCGCGCCGCGCGGCGCGATCGGGCCCGTGGTGAACGGCGACCCGCAGCGAGGGCGCGAACCGCTCGAGCTCGCGCCGCCAGTTGCCGACGAGGCTCGTCATGGTCACCACCATCGCGGGGCGATCGAGCCGGCCCTCGTGCTTCTCGATCGCGAGGTGGGCGATCGTCTGCAGCGTCTTGCCCAGGCCCATGTCGTCGGCGAGGATGCCGCCGGCGCCATGCGCGCGCAGGTGCTGCAGCCACGCAACGCCCTCGCGCTGGTACGGCCGCAGGTCGGCGCGCAGCCCGGGCGGCGCGGCCGCAGCGCGCACGCGGCGCGGGCCCATCGCGATCGCGAACGCCTGGTCGCGGATCCGCGTGTCGCCGACCCAGCGCACCGGGCGCTCGGCGTCATGCAGCGCGGCGCAGAGATCGGCGACCAGCCGTGCCTGGATCATCGGCGCGCCCAGCTTGGGCGATCGCGGCGCGCCGAGCTTGCTGCCATCGCGATACAGCTCGAGCAGCACCTTGGCGAACAGCTGCAGGCGCGCGGGCGGCACCGGCAGCCAGTGCTTGTCGTCGACGCGCACCGCGATGCAGCGCCGCGTCGAGCGCACCAGCTGTGCCAGATCGCCCGCGCCGTCGAGCAGGTCGAGCAGCGCCGGCAAGAGGTCGATGCGCTGGCCGCCCACCTCGACGCCGAGCTCGAGCCCGAACCAGTCGGGCCGCCGCTCGTCGGGCGTGGCCGCGGCGTACAGCGCCGCGTCGTTGGCGATCGTCTGCCACGGGTACTCGGGATCGATGTCGACCCGCCAGCCGAGCCGCACCAGCTGCGGCACGGCGTAGGCGGCGAACGCGCACAGGGCGTGGACGTCGCCATCCGGCGCCACGATGTAGTCGACCGCCGCACCCGGCGACACCGCGCAGTCCTCGAGGTGCGCGAGCTCGACCACGCCGAAGCTCTCGAGCGCGCGGC
>DATIPJ010001176.1:0-16256 GCA_035472155.1 Kofleriaceae bacterium | reverse complement strand
CCATCAGCCGCCCGGCATCGTGCACGCCGAGATCGAGCATTCCGACGATCTCGAGATGCTCGAGATCACCTCGCCAGCTCGCTTCGAGACCACAGCGGTGGAGTCACGGTAGAGCGCGGGTAAGCGATCGATCTACCGCTTCCTCGCGGGGCTCTCGGTGGTGTGGTCGATGACCGCGATCGCATCGACCTCGATCAGGTAGCCCGGGGACATCATCGCTATCCCGACCACGACGTTTGCTGGCTTGTGATCTCCGAACAGGCCTATCTGGGCCGCTTCGATGATCGGCATGTGTTCGTCGCGCTTGTAATCGACGATATAGATGGTGATCTTGCAGACGTGCTCTGGTCGCGCGCCGGCAGCTGCGAGCGCTCGGCCGAGATTGCCAAACGCCAGGCGCGCCTGAGCGGCAAAATCACCATGGCCAACGAGCTTGCCATGGATGTCTTCGGGCTGCTGGCCCGAGACGAATACCAACTTGGTTCCCGTCGCAACGACAACCTGGGTGTACATCTCTGGAATCGGCAGATCATCGGGATTGATGCACTCGAGCGTCATTGAATGGATCTCCTGCTACGGGTGACGGGCTTCAGTTCCATGAACTTTGCCAGATCGCCAGGCCGCGCGACTGCGCGGAGAACCCCATGAATCCGCTGCAGCTGATGGTCTCGAATCGGCTGGCTGACGGTGAGCTCCGCCGCGCTAGACGCCTTTGCCCGGATCGAAGTCCGACGGGTCGAACAGCGGCCGGATCTCGACCACCGCCTCCTCGCCGTCTTGCACGCTGGCGCCGAACGGTGCGCGCTTGGCCCACTCGATCGCCTCGGCGAGCGTCTTGACTTCGAGCAGCGAGTAACCGGCGATCATCTCCTTCGCTTCGGCGAACGGGCCATCGACCACCGTGCACTTGCCCCCGCTGTACTTCACGCGCACGCCCCGGCTGGTCGGCGTGAGCCCGCCGAGATCGAGCAGCACGCCGGCCTTCTCCAGCTCCTCGTTGAACTTGTGCATCGCCATCACCGCCTCCTTGGTCGGTGGCTTGCCCGCTTCGGCGTCCTTGGTTGCGATCGCAAACAACATGACCTTCATCGCGTCTCTCCTTGTGACTCGTTCATGTCCCCGAGCGACGATCGGCGCACCGCGAGATCGACAACCGCGATGCAGTTTTTTTTCTGCGAGGGATCTCCAGCGGTTACCGAAAAGCTTCCACCGTCGGCGCCCATGGTTCCCGCTCGCGTCCGCCTTGCTGTGGACAGGGCTCTGGCCGGGGCTCGACCGTGTCTATCGGCGCCGGTTGCGCTACTTGCGAGCGAACCGAAGAGCTGTGCCAGGAGCTGTCCTTGGCGTTCACGAGGCTCGTTGAGTCAATGAACCTTCAGCGGGTGCGAGCAGGCACGCGGCGTCCGCGTGGCGACACCGACCGATCTCGAACCCAAGGCTGTGCAGAACATCAGCGGTACCCCTCAACGCGATCGTCGCTCCTCGATTGCCTGTCGCGATGCGGACATTGCTATTTTAGCCGAGGATCGATGAACGCAGCCCCCGACACCGTCACACCATTCCGCGGTAACGACCGACTGCTGTTCGGCATCATCCTCGGTGTCCTGACATTCTGGCTCTTCGCGCAGACGACGTTGAACATCGGTCCGGACATGAGCGCCACGCTCGGTCTCGATGCCAGCATGATGAACATCGCGGTCGCGGCGACCGCGCTCTTTTCGGGCATCTTCATCGTGGTCATGGGCGGGCTTGCGGATCACATGGGGCGCGTTCGCACCGTTCGGATCGGGTTCTACCTGAACATTGCCGGCTCGCTGCTGGTGGGCTTCGCACCGGCGGGTAGTCTCGCGTCGGCGTTCTTGCTCATGGGACGCGCACTGCAAGGCCTCTCGGGCGCATGCATCATGCCGGCAAGTCTCGCGCTGGTGGCGAACGATCATGTCAGCGTGACGGCCAACATTGACTTGAGCGCGAAGGGCGCGATCCCTGGTCCGGGCGCCGCAATCGATGGTCCGGGCGTCGGGGGTGCGGGCGCCACATTCGTCGCGACCGAGCGAGAATCCTCTGGCGGCGGTGGCGGCAGCCATCACTCGCTGGGCGGTCCTGGTGGAACCGGAGATCCGCAGCGGATTCCCGCAGGCCCCAATGGCATGCAGTATGGGACGCTCCCGACGGACCCGCTGACCGGCGGCTCGCCGGGCGGCGCCGGCGGGAACATGACCAGCGGTGGCGGCGCCGGCGGCGGAGCACTGCAGATCTCGTCGGCGACATCGATCTCAATCACCGGGCAATACGTCACTGCCGGTGGTGGTGGCGGCAGGGGCGGCGGTATCGGTGGTAACGGGGGCGGCGGAGGTGGGGCCGGCGGCGAGATCTTCCTCGAGGCACCGTCGATCACGATCGCCGCCACGCTGGCTGCCAACGGCGGCGGTGGCGGCGGTGGTGGTGGTGGTGGTGGCTCCACCTCTGCGACCGATGGCAGCGACGGCACCGTTGGCCTTGCTCCTGCCGCCGGAGGGACCGGCGGCACCCCGCAGGGCTCGAACGGCGGCGCCGGCGCGGCCGGTCCATCCGGTTCTGGGACGATGCGACGGTCCAAGGGCTGCCGGCCACGCCGACGACTGCGCAGGCGGCCGCGATCAGACCGCGCCGCGCTTGCCACACCACGCGGCGGCGATCGAGACTGCGCTCGATGCCGTCCGCCGGGCGCTCACGTTTATACGCCGCGCAGCTGGAAGGCGTGCTCGCGCGTAAACATCCGCAGCGCGCCAAAGTTCAACCGTTGCCAGCGAACGTTCTCCTTGTAGATCATGGCCAGCGGGACGCGGTGCTCGGAGCCCAGCCGGATCGCCTCGAGCAGCGCAGCGATGGTGGACGAGTTGAAGTACTCGAGGCCTTCGAAGTGCATCTGCACTCGTGTGCCCAAGCGCCGCGCCACGTCGATCGCCCGCTTGAAGTATGGGACCAATACCGCACGTGGATCGAGGTCAGCGCTGCGACCGTGCCACACAAGTCGCAAGCAGTCAGGATCGATCGTGGAGTCGATTCGCAGCTCACCAGATTGCAGGCCTTGCAAAGCGCTGTCTTCCGACGGCATGCGCACTGGATCGACCGCGCGGCGCGCGCATAAAGGACCATCGGTTGCGTAAGGCCGGCCGATCCGTCGGATAGCCGACGGAATCCATGAGCGGCGGACGCACATGACAGCCGCCGGTCGCGCGGCTCGATCAATCAGTGAGAGCCAACGCGACATGGGAACAAGTCGCGTCCCGTCGGCGGATCCGCCACCCGGTCCCCCTGCCGGATCGTGGCTTTCGGCCGACCTAGTCTGAGCGGCACAGTGCCGCGGGCCCAATGGCCGAGGACTAGCCATGCATACGATTCTCGTAGTTGACGACGTCGAGACTGATCGCGAGCTGATCGGTCAAGTGATGATGCGTGCTGGTCACCGCGTCGCTTACGCTGCCGACGGTGACGACGCAATCACCAAGGCCAAGGATCTTCGCCCGTCGCTCATCTTCCTCGACATCGTGATGCCAGTGCAGGACGGCTACAAGACGTGCCGCATGCTCAAGAAAGATCCCGATACTGCGGGCATCCCCATCGTCATGGTCACGTCGAAGGACAGCGACAGCGATCGGTTTTGGAGCCACAAGCAAGGCGCCGCAGAGCACATCGCCAAGCCCTTCACACCTGGCGTGCTGCTCGAATGCGTAAGGCTCTACGCAAGATAACTTGCCTCAGCTGCGCTCCCGCCCAGCCATCCGAGCCTCGCTCTGGTCGTCTTGTGCCTTGACGCTGAGTCGAGCTGCAACCATACGAGCCTGCCGTCCCGAGGCAGTGCAAGCCCAGAAGGCCGGCGCGCTGTATCGGTACGGCTGCCGCTTCGACCCCTGATCGTCCGTGGGGGCACGGCTCGAAGGTCACGTACGCGCCTGCGACGGATCGGCGGTGAGGAACAGCGGATCGATCCGAATGCCCCGCGAGTGCACGGTGCATGCGATCGCGAGATGGACGGCCACGCACCACGCGGACACTCTCCGCAGGCGTGGAGGCGCTCGACCCGAGCGGACGATGTCATCGACGTTCCTGCCTTCGCAGCGAGGATGCTGTAGTACAAAAGGCGCCTTCGGAGTTCACTCTACCTACACGGCGGTTCTCTGCGTCTGAGGACGGCCTGATGTGCAGAAGGCACCTCCGACCGCTACCCCGTAGCCATCCGGTAAGGAGGCGCTGGCCTGGTAGTGTGAGCACTGTGAATCATCGCCGAGATTTCGCTTACGACGCGTGTCATGTATACGCTGTACTTGTTAGTGGATTATTTGCGTCCGCGTGCGTCGCCTCGAGTGACGAACCCACTGATCAGCTTGGTGAGGCGCAGCAAGAGGTCGACAGCAACAACGGGATCAGCCTCAACGGCATCAGTCTCAACGGCATCAGTCTGAACGGCAAGAGCCTCAACGGGATCAGCCTCAACGGGATCAGCCTCAACGGCATCAGTCTGAACGGCGTCGCGATCTCGGGGAACGCGACGACGGCACCGCCGCTCAATGGCGCCTCGATCGTCGGCTCGACCTGGACGGGTACAACGACGAGCGGCACGAGCATCCCGCTGCGCATCGATCGCGCCGTGCAAGGTACCGGGACAAACGCCGATCTGTGGTTCTACGGGATCTCGTTTCAGACCACCAGTGGTTGGAGTCCGCTGTGTGGTCTCGACGCCACTGGCACGCCGGTCCTTGCGGTCAGCGTGGCCGGCACATGGAAAACGGTCGGTGGTGATACGGCCAGCTACGCCGCCAGCACGACGCAGTTTACCCTGGCATGCCGCGCCAAAACGGTCGCGAAGTGCGTCGAGCTCGGCTACAAGACCTTCAAGGGCCGCACGACGCAGTTGCAGACGTGTGTTCGACTGCTTCGTGGAGACTTCTGTGGCAATGGAACTCCATACACAGTCGACGGAACAGTGATAAACATTTATGACAACGTCGGTGTGCAGGCCGATACTGAAGCTTGGGGTGCTGAGGCGGAGTGGACTCCGAGCGGTGCGCGGTGCATCAACAGCAACAAGAGCCAGCGCTTCGATCTGGTCCTGCAACAGGCTCCAAAGTGCATCAAGACCAAGAGCCTAACGTGCGGCACTACATTCACCAATGGTGCCGTGCTGATCGACGAGCTGTCGCCATCCGCGGTGCTGGCGATAAACACGGTCAACTCGCAAAACTAAGACGTCCGCCGAACTGGCGTTCGAGATGGTGTAGCTCCGTGGTCTGCACGCTCGACGATCGCGCCACCGACGCCAGCGTCACAGCAAGTCGTACGTGACGATCAGGCCCGGGTGAAACAACACCGCGGCATTGTTGTCAATACCGATGCCGAAGTGCACCAGGACGGCATCGCCGAGTCGGTAGCCGGCGCCGATCGCGCCGACCAGCTCTCCCTGCGCAAGCTCGGCGGCGCCGCCCATGGCGCCTTCCCCTTCGGGGCTCGCTGCGGTGTTGCCGAAAACCTCGCCGAATAGCTCGAGCTTGCCGATGTAATACTTGGCAGCAACGGCAAACCCGAAAGTATTGCTGACGGCCATGGCATTGTCGGGTTTGCCAACGACGGTGTAGCTGCCATTGAGATGGACATCGAGGTCGCCGAATCGCTTGCTGAGGATCACGTAGCCAGCGGCGTCGACCTTGCCCGTGCCGATCGCCGAGTTTCCCGCGGTCGGCAGCTTGACCTCTCCCGCGAGAGCGAGCGCCGGCCAACGCTCGCTCTCGCGCAGCGTGAGACCGACGAGCGTGATCTCGAGATCGCCGATGCCGGTGGCATTGGCGCCGACCTTCGGGTGGATCCGGGTGAACGCGACCGGCTCGACGACGAGCTCGAAGCGATCGGTGATACCGCCCTCGACGATGAGCGGAAGCGCGGCCTCGGTTCCGTCCGAGGACACCTGGTACTCGAAGCCGCCGCCCGCTTTCACCGCGCCTGGGCGCAGCGTGCGCGCCGTTTCGGTCTCCACCTCCTGCGCCACCGCCGGGCGCGCGAGACAAAACACCATGATGCTGAACCCGAGCGCGAGCGCGAACCGTCGAGCGATCATGCTTCGAATCTATAACGATCCAAGGCGCCGAGCGCCCACCCCGTGCGTGTTTCGGTGACGTGGTGCGAGCGGCTCTGGCCCGATGGCCGATTGAACTCATAGGTACTGCCCGAGATTGCGGCGTACACGTGCTCTAATATGGGTCTGCCCGTCGGGTAGCGTCGGGCCGAGCGCCATGCCCTCGTAGTTCTCGAGCGTGCGCCGGCGCTGCCATTCCGACGGCGCCGGGCAGCGCTCATCGGGGAGCAGCGCAAGGTCGACCAGGAGGCGCTTGGCGATCGGGACCGCGGAACGCGCATCGGCGAGCCCGATCACGTTCTGCGCGGTGCGCAGGTCGACCTCGTAGATCCGGACGCTGTTGCCCTTGCCCTGCACCCAGGCGCGTTCGAGCACGAGAACGCGATCGGGCGACAGCGGCGCGATGTCGGACACGCCGTTGTCGCCCCGTGCGCCGGCCACGAACACCGGATCGGTCAAGTATGCCACCTCGAGATCGGCGCCACCGTCGAGTGCATGGCGCAACAGGCGCACCACGGTGCCGTGCGCGACGCTGCTCGTCGGCCCATCGCGCTCGAGCGCCTGCTCGTTGACCGCGAACACGTAGCGCCCGCTTGCTGTCGCGGCATACCCGATGCCCTCGAGGCCGCGGTTATCCCGCACGCCAGCGAACCGTGGGAGCGCGACGCGCATGGCGCCGCGGCCATCGCGCTGCACAGTGAATACCGACTGATCGGTCTCGTCCGCGACAAGCAAGAGTCGATCGCCGGCCAGCGCCAGCGCCTCGCCGTCCCAGCGCTCGACTGGCAGGTCTAGCCGGATCGCCTGACGGAGCTCATAGACTGACAGGTCAGCGCGCGGCGCGAGCACGACGATCCACGGGTCGTGGTCGGAGATCGCATAAAGCAGGCGCTCGGTCGGGTCCCACGCCAGGCCCGACAGCTCGTGGCTGCGCGGGTCGGCGCGCGGCAAGTCGACGCAGGTCAGTTCATCACGCCGATACCGCCGACCACCATCGCGATTCCGGCCAGACCAAGCAGCAAGAGCTGCAGCGTCTTGCTGGTCTTGATCCGGGCCTGCAGCAGCTCCTCGGGGTGGCGGATGCTGAAGTCGTCGTCCACGCCCGGCTCGATGTGGTGACGCTGGCGCAGCAGCTCCGAGATCTGGGTCCCGGCGGGCGCGATCGCGTCGGTCGTGCGGGCCGAGCACAGGAAGTCGTCAAGCCAGGTTTGGTCCTTGCCAACGATCCGCTTCATCGCGGTGGTCCAGGGCATCATCACCGTGTCGTCCTGATCTTGCCCGGTCGCCGACGGCCCCTTGGGCACCAGCACGCCGATCACCTCGAAGCCCAAGCCCTGGATCCGGACCGTCTCGCCGATGGGATCGACGTCGGGGAAAAGCTCGCGGCGCACGGTCTCGCCGATCACGATGACGCGCGCGGCGTGCTCGGTCTGATCGTCGTCAAAGAACCGGCCGCGGGAGATGTCCCAGCGCTTGATCGCCTGGTAGCTCGGCGCAACGCCGCGCCAGCGGGTCTGCCAGTTGTGGTCGCGCGCGACGACCTGAAAGCCGCCATCGACGTTCTCCGACACGTCCTTGATCAGCGGGATCTCGTTGCGGATCGCGTCGGCATCTCGCGCGGTCAGCGTGGTCATACCGTGGTTGCCGGTGCGCACGCCGGCGGCGTTGCGCGAGCCAGCCTCGACCCAGACCAGGCTATCGCCGAGCTTGTCGAGCTCGGCCTCGGACGCGGCGATGCTCGCGCGGCCGAGCGCGATCACCGTGATCACGATCGCGACCGCGACCGCGATCCCCAGCATCGCGAGGCCGCTCCGCACGGTGTTCCGGGCGAGCGAGCGCAGCGACTCGATGACCATCAGCCGGGCCGCGACGCGCAGGAGCATGAGTGGACCTTGAGTACCTCGCGAACATGAATGCCAGATGAACCCGCGCGAGATGCTCGCGTTCGCGATTTCACCCGGCGGCGGGTTCATGCGAGCTTGCATGCATGCGAAGTCTCGTCCGCGGCGCCGCCGCGGGCCGCGCTCGGCCTGCGGTCCTCCGCCGTGTCGGTCCTCGGAGCGGCCGCAGCGCGACACTCCTCGACGAGCCGAACCAATAACCGTGGGGCACCTGGGCGTCATCGTCATCACTACGAAGTTGAATGAAGCGTTTTCCACAATACCTATCTGCACTGGCCGGTATCGCAATGAGTGCCCAGCTCGCAGGACGTGCATCGGCGCAGCCGCCGCCCGACGCGGCCCCAATCGCCCCACCGGCACCGAACGCACCGCAGGAGAAGATCAAGGAGGCCGAGAAGACCGCGCAGGCCGCTGCGCTAACCCCGATCACGCCGCTGTCTCACGAGCCGACGCGGCCGGCATTTCAGCTCTATGCTGAAATCGACATCCCGATCCTCGCGGTCGGGTTGGTTTTCGTAGGGGGGCGGTACATCCGCACTCAGAAGGCGTTTTGCGCGCCCATGTGTGTCCTGCCGACCTGAACTCGCTTGACCGCACCACCGCTGGATACTGGAGCCCGCGCTGGGGCACCGCATCGAACGTCGGGCTGATCAGTCTGGGCGTCGGCGCGGCGGCGCTACTGGTGCTCGATGAGGGGTCTCTGAGCGCGCTCAACGACGGCGTGGTGATCGCCGAATCGGCGCTGAGCGCAACGGCAGTTGCAACCATGATGACGCTCGCAGCAGGCCGACCGCGGCCGTTCCTCTACGGCGCGACCGCGCCACTGGCGATGCGCAACAGCACTGACGCCGGCAATTCGTTCCTTTCCAGCCATGCAGCCGTCTCGTTCGCGATCGCGACATCGACCTACGTTGCTTCGCATCGACTCCACCCTGCTTCCCGCGTGCAATACGCGGTGCTGGGCTTGGGCCTGAGCGCAGCTGCGTTCGTCGCGACCTCGCGCGTGCTCGCAGGCGAGCATTTCATCACCGATGCAGTTGGCGGTGCACTGGTCGGATCGTCAATCGGCGTCCTGGTTTCGTCGATTCACCCATCACCTGTCGTGATCGTCCCGGTCACCGGCGAGGCGCAGCCCGGCCTCGGCATGCAGGGAAGCTTCTGATCGCGCTCGTCCGTTACGGCCCGACGACGATCAGCTCGGAGTCCTTGGAGTTGGCGAGGTAGACGTGACCGTCGCGGCTGACCACACCATTGCGCGCGCCTTCCTTGGTCGGGACCGAGGCGATCTGCATCAGGGCCCCGTGCGCGTCGAGCGTGGCAACGGTGAGCTTGGCGGCCTTGGCGGCGCCCACATAGACCCTGTGATCCGCGGGCGTATAATCGAAGTCGTCGATGCCCTCGCCGACGTCGAGCGAGCCGACGGCGGCCCCGTCGTGCGCGAGGTCGAGGCTGACAATCTTTCCCGTGCAGGCGACCAGCAAGATGCCCTCGGCATCGGCGAGGCGCAGGCCGCGCGGCCCCTCCTCACCGCACGCAGGCTTCCAGGTCGCAACGATCTTGCGCGTCGCGAGGTCGATCGCCAGCGTGACGTCCTTGTCTTCGAGGTTGGTGTAGAACCGGCCGCGCGTGTTGTCCGCGGCGAAGCCCTCGGGGCCGCCCTCGAACTCGATCTTGGCCGTCTGCGCCAGCGTGGCGCCGTCGAGCACGCGGATCGACTTGTCGCGCGGCGTGGTGACCCAGACCTCGTGGGTCTTCGCGACGTAGGCGACGCCGTCGGGACTGTTGTCGAGTGTGGCGCACGTGCCTCGGGTCAGCTTCGCCTCGTCGACCGCGCACACGCTGGAGTCGCCGCGGTTACCGATGTAGACGGTGCCGGTGTCGCCAAGCGCCGCCGCGCTGGGGCCGACCTTGCGCTTGACGCCGCGGCGCTCGACCTCCCGGGTCGCGAAGCCCTCGATGCGTGAGATCTTGCCGGTCGCCACATCGATGATGTCGACCGTGGCGGTGTTGCCGGCCGGCACCCAGACGCTGTTGGTGCGCGGGTTGTAGAGCAGGTAGTCCATCGCGACTCCGTCGGGGCCGCCGCCCGGCAAGGCGAGCGTGGTCGCCTTCGCCGGCAGCGCCGCCGCCGTGGCGACGGAAGCGGCCGGAGGCCCTGCGCTCGTGAGACTGGTCGCCGGAGCGGATCGCGGAGAGCCACAGCCGACGCCGAGCAGGGACGCGGCGCATCCGAGGACGAGACTTCGCATGCGCGCAACCTCGCACGAACGCGTCGCTCCGTGAACCCGCGAGCGCGAGCATCTCACGCGGATTCATCGGGCGTTCATGTCCGCGGGGCAGAGTGACTCGCGCGCGCGAGCAGCGCGGTCAAGCCGGGCGTCACGACCAGCGTCACGACGGTGGCGAGCGTCAGGCCCCCGATCACCGCGACGGCGAGCGGGCGCTGCAGCTCGGAGCCTGCGCCGATGCCAAGCGCGAGCGGCGCCAGCCCGGCGAGGGTCGCGGCGGTCGTCATCAGGATCGGCCGCAGTCGCCGGCGCGCCGCTGCTATCAGCGCCGCTTCAAGGTCCTTGCCCTCAGCGAGCTGATGCTGCGCGTTCTCGAGCAGCAGGATACCGTTCTTCACGACCAGGCCGACCAGCAGGATCAGCCCGGTCATCGACGATACATCGAGCGGGATCCCGGTAGCCGCGAGGACGAGCAAACCACCGACGGTCGACAGTGGCGCGCCGATCAGCACGACGAGCGCGTAGCGCAGCGAGTGCAGCTGGAGGATCAGGATGATCAACACGAACACGACTGCGGTCAGCGCAACGGCGATGAGCTGGTTGCGCGCGTCGCGCGCCGATGCAGCTTGGCCGCCGATCTCGATCTGGCTCGCAGGAGGCAGAGCGATTCCGCGCAGCGCCTCACGCACCGCGGCCTCCGCGCCCCCCAGATTGCCCGACCGGGTCGCTGCGGTCATCACCACAGCGGAGCGCAGGCCGTCGCGCCGCAGCACCGCCGGCGCGAGCGGTCGGTTGAACGCGACGACCTGGCCGAGCGGCAGCGCGCGCGGCCCGTAGGCGATCGGCGAATGCGCGAGCGCCTCCGCGTCATAGCGGATCTCGTCGGGGTAGCGTAGCCGCACGCCGATCGCGCGCTCGGGTAGCAGGACCTGTGCGACCTCGCGGCCGGTGAGCGCGATCGATAGGTCGGTGCCGACCGCCTGCGCATCGACGCCGAGCCGGGCGAGCTGGGCCGGGATGCTGCGCGCGTCGAGGATCGGGGTCTGGCCTTCGCGGCCGTCGAACACGTCGACCAGCTCGGGCAGCTTCTCGAGCCGCGGCCCGGCCGCCTCGGCGTAGGCCTCGAGCGCGCGCGGATCGTCACCGAGCACGCGGACCTCGATCGGCGCGGGGTTACCCACGAGGTCGTTGAGCACATCCTGCAGGACCTGGACGTACTCGAAGCGTGCCTCTGGCACCTTGCCGTGCAGCTCGTCGCGCACGCGATCGATCACGTCGCGAATGCCGTCGCGGCGACCGCGCGGGACCAGCCGCACCATGATGTCGCCGCGACTCTGCATCGTCGCGGTGGCCGGGCCGAGCTCGGTGCCGGTGCGGCGGGTGAACGCCACGACCTCGGGCGTGTGGACGAGCACCTCGTCGACCACCGCGGTCGCCCGCGCGGTCTCCTCGAGCGATGTCCCGGCGGGCAGGAAGAAGTCGATCACGAATGCGCCCTCGTCCATCTGCGGCAGGAAGCCGGTGCCGAGCTGGTGCCATGCCGCGTAGCCGACGATCGCAAGCCCTGCGATCACGGCGAGCGCGATCACGCGCCGCCGCACCAGATAGCGGATCCCGCGGCCGACGCGGTCGGTCTCGCTCCGCGCGTGGCGCGGCCGGCGCGGCCGGAGCCGCGCCGCAAGGACCGGGATCAGGGTCAGCGCGATCACCATCGACAGCAGGACGGCGATCGCGAGCGTGATCGCGAGCGCGCCGAGGAAGCTGCCGGTCACGCCGGTGAGCAGCGCGAGCGGCGCGAACACCACCACCGTCGTGAACGTTGTGCCGATCACTGCGGCGAACATGTCGCGCGTGCCGAGCTCGACCGCCTCGGCGACGGGGTGACCGTCCTCGAGCCGGCGCACGATGCCCTCGGTGACCACGATCGCGTCGTCCACCACCAGGCCGATCGCGACCGCCAGGCCGCCGAGCGACATCAGGTTGAGCGTGACGCCGAGCCAGCGCATCACCGCGAACGTGCCGAGCAGCGTGAGCGGGACCGGCACCGCCGCGATCAGCCCTGCGCGCCAGTCGCGCAGCGACACTGCGATCACCAGCAGCGACAGGGCGATGCCGACCAGGATCGCGTCGCGCACGCTGGCGAGCGACTGATCGACCAGGTCCGCCTGATCGTAGACCGGCACGAGGTCAACGTCGGGCGGCAAGGTGTGCCCTGCGCGCAGTCCGGCGAGCGCTGCGCGCACACCGTCGACCACGGCCGGTGTGCTGGCGCCAGGCAGCCGGGCCACCGACACCACGACGGCCTCGCCGCGCGCGCCGGCGATGATGACATCAGGATCCTCGTTGCCGTCTCGCACGTCGGCGACCGCGGACAGCGGCACTGGACCGGCCGGACCGGTCGCGATCGGCAGCACGCGCAGCTGATCGAGATCCACGGCCTGGGCGTCGTAGACCACCGGCAGCGTCTGGTGCTCGTCCCACACCCGGCCCGCGGCGATCACCTGATCGTTGGCCTCGATCTTCTGCGCCAGCTGCTGGGGTGTGAGGTGCAGCGCCGCCAGCTCCGCGGGATGGATCAGCAGCTGGATCTGGCGCACGCGGCCACCGGCGACCTCGACGCCGCCGACCCCGGGCACGCGCACGATCGCCGGCCGCAAGATGCGCTCGGCGACCTCGCGCAGTCGCCGCAGATCGCTGGCGCCACCCGGCGGCGACACCACGTTGAAGGTGATCACCGGCACCGAGGTCGGCAGGACACGCTCGACGACCGTCGTCGCGCCGCGAGGCAACTCGACGTGATCGACGGCGGCCTGGCAGGCGTACTGCGCCGTCAGAGGATCGGTGCCGTCGGTCAGCTGCAGCGATAGCTCGACCGCGCCACGGATCGTGCGCGCGCGGACATGGCGCACGCCGGGCACGATCGCGAGCGCCTGTTCGAGCGGTCGCGTCATCTGCGCTTCGACGAGATCGGGCGACAGCTGGCCAGCCTTGGCGACGACGATCACGCGCGGAAACTGCATCTCCGGGTAGATCCCGCTCGGCAGCTGGAAGATCGATACCGCGCCGGTCGCGGCGAGCCCGAGCACCGCGATCCATACCAGGCTCGCATGGCGGCGCAGCCAGGCGACGAACGTCATTTCTCGTCGCTACCTTTCTCGCCGGGCTTGTCGGCGGATGTATCATCCTCCGTGGTCTTTGCGGCCTTGGCCTTCGAGGGAGCGGGCTTGTCGTCGCCGGGACCCGCCTTGTCGTCGCTGGCAGGCACCCTGCCGTCGGGAGTCTTACCGGCAGCCTTTCCCGCGGTGGCTTGGCCTGGCGCCACGAGCGGCTGATCGTCCTGCAGTCCGAGCACGTGATCGATGACGACCTGCTCGCCAGGCTTGATGCCATCCTTGATCTCGACGCCCTGCTCGCCGCGGTTACCGACCACGACCTTTCGGATGTGCGCGGTGCCGTTGTCACAGACCACGACTTCGTCTTCACCTACCAGCGAGCGGCGCAGCGCCGTAGCCTGAACGCGTACGCCCTGGCGCTGGCCCACCGACACCCGGCCGCTCGCCGCAGTGCCAACCTGGATCCCATCGCTGGCCGCCAGTGCGATCCGGACCAGCCCGAGCAGCGTCGCCGGATCGACGGCCGGCGCGACCCGCACCACCGTGCCGCCGACCGGCGCGTCGGCGCCGAGCACCTGGACGCTGGCGCGCATGCCGTCGCGCAATCGCCGCATCGCCACCGGCGGCGCCTGCGCGTGGAGCTCGAGGACGCTGATGTCGGCGACCTCGGCGATCGGCGTAGCAGCGGTGCCGTCGACGCTCTCGCCGACTTTGCGCTGCAGCCGCAACACAACACCGGCGCGCGGCGCGCGGATCTCCCGCCGGGCGAGCTGCGCTCCGGCGAGCCCCGAACGGGCGGTCGCCCCTGCGAGCTCGGCGCCCGCAGCCGCCTGCTTCGCGCGCGCGTCGTCGAGATCCTTGCGCGCGCCGATCCCGCTTGCGACCAGCCGCTCCTGCCGCGCGACCTCGGCATCGGCGGCGGTGCGCTGCGCCCGGGCGTTCTCGACCGCCGCGCCGGCCTCGAGCGAGCCGGCGTTCAGCGCCGGGTCTTCGATCACCGCAAGCACCGCGCCGGCCGCGACGTGATCGCCCTCCTCGACGGCCACCTGCGCGACGCGGCCGGCCACGGGCGAGCTGACCACGGCGTCGAGCTTGGGTGGCGGCGCGATCACACCGGTGACGTCGACCAGGTCGTCGATGGTCGCCGCAGCTACCGGGCGGCAGGTGACCGCCGCCGGCGCCGGCTTGTCTTCTTCCTCGGCCCCCGGGGAATGGCGGCAGGCGAGCACGAGCACGAGAGCGAGCCAACTAGTTCGCATGGAGGTCCTCCCCGACGGCCGCTGCGAGGTCGGCAAACGCGAGCGCGGCCGCGGCGCGAGCGTCGTTGATCTCGGCTCGTACTGCGCTCAGGTCGCGCTCCGCGACCAGCGCCGATGACAGATCGCGCGCGCCCTCACGATACGCCTGGCGCGACAGTGCAGCGGCGCGGTCGATCGCAGGTAGCACATCGTGCTCGAGCGCGGCGAGCCGCTCGGCCGCGGCCCGCCAGCGCGCATGAGTCGCTACGAGCCGACCGGCAAGCTCGGCGTCAAGCGCGGCGAGCCGCGCGCGCTGCGACTGGGCAGTCGCTCGCGCTGCCAGTGCGCGATCGCCGATCCGCGCAAACAGCGGCAGATCGAGCGCAACGCCGATCCGCGCGTCGGTGCGATCCCAGGCTGTGCGGCCTTCTGTGACTGAGATGTCGTCGTAGTCGAGCTCGGCCTCGAGTGCCAGGCCGGGCCAGCGCTCGGACGCGAGCCGCGCGACGTTCGCATCGGCCGACGCGACGCGACGCTCGGCGGCGGCCCTCTCGGGGTGCCCACGCAGTCGGCCGCGGAGCGCGTCGAGCTCGCTCCCCGGCCCGGTCGGCGGCACGCCGTCAGCGCGCAGCCGGCGAGCTGGATCCCAGCCGAGCAAACCGGCGAGCTCGGCCGACGCAGCCTCCTCGCCACGCACGGCGGCCGCAGCGGCGACATCGGCCCGCGCCCTTGCCGCTACCGCAACGGTGACGTCGACATCGGCGCCAGTGCCGGCCGCGCGGCGGCCCTCTGCAACGGTCACGAGCTCGGCCGCCTGCCGCGCCGCCACTCTCTGCGCGACGACATCGCCGCCAGCGCGCGCTAGCTCGGTCCACGCGACGACGACCCGGTGCCGCAGATCGCGGAGCGCGAGGTCAGCCTCGGCGCGCACGACCTGGGCCTCGGCTGCCACGACCCGCTGCGCCGCGCCGACAGTGCCGAACACGGGCAACGGCACGCTGGCCCCAGCGACGAGTCGCGCGGTCAGGCGGTTGGTCGCGACGTGGAGCGATGGGTTCGGCCAGGCCGACGCCGCCTGTATGCTCGCCTCGGCTGCGGCGATATCGTATCCACCGATCTGCGCCGCTGGCGCGCGCTCGGCGGCGGCAAGCGCCTGGCCGAGAGTGACCGGCGCCGCGTCGTCCGCGTGGGCGACGCCAAGCATCGCCACGAGGAGGGCGACGATGCGTGGCATGCGCGCAGCGTCTCCGATGAACGTGAAGCGTACGTGAATTCCCGGCGGCGACCGCAGCCCTGGACGCTGTGCTTCAGCGCTCAGTGTGGGCCGCGCGTGCGGAGCAACATTCATTGTGGCTTCATCTCACACGGCGACCATCGCCGCATGCTCCGCATCCCCTTCATTGCCGTCCTGCTACTCGCCGCGCCCGTGCGCGCCGATAACGCCGGCCGGTGCCCCGCGTCGGTGATCGCCAGCATCAGCAAGGCATACCCCAAAGTAACGCTCTCCGCGTGCAAGCCCGTGCGCGATCACGGCAAGGACATCTTCGAGGTCAAGCTCACCCGACCGGGTGGCGAACGGATCGAAGTCGACGTCGCAGCCGACGGCACGATTCTCCAGGTCGAGGAGCCGATCGCCGTCGATGCGCTCCCCGACCCCGTCAGGAAGG
>DATIPJ010001175.1:0-4628 GCA_035472155.1 Kofleriaceae bacterium | reverse complement strand
CGATCTACGCCCGCGCGACCCATGCGCGCGCGCTGATCGTGACCACGATCCACAACCTCGCGTTTCGCGGCATCTTCCCCAAGGCGGTGATGACCGAGCTCGGCATTCCGTGGTCGATGTTCAACACCGACCAGGTCGAGTTCTACGATCAGCTCTCGTTCCTCAAGGCCGGGCTCGCGCTCGCCGACGCGGTGACCACGGTCAGCCCGAGCTACGCGCGCGAGATCCTCACACCGGAGCGCGGCGAGGCGCTCGACGGCTTCCTGCGCTGGAAGGTCAAGCGGCTGGTCGGCATCGTCAACGGCATCGACGCCAAGTCGTGGGATCCGGCCAGCGATCCGGCCCTGCCCGCGGCGTACGGGCGCGGCGATCTCGCCGGCAAGGCCGTGTGCCGCGCCCGGCTCGCCACCGAGCTCGGCCTGCCGCTCGCCGCCGACGAGGCGCTGATCGGCGTCATCGCGCGCATGACCGACCAGAAGGGCCTCGATCTGGTCGCCGACGTCGTGCCCGAGCTCGCGCGGATGCGTGCGCGGCTGGTCGTGCTCGGCTCCGGCGAGCCCGAGCTCGAGCGCCGGTTCACCTGGCTGGCCGACGTGTTCCGCGAGCACGTCGCGGTGCGCATCGGGTTCGATGCCGACCTCGCGCGCCGGATCTACGCCGGCTGCGATCTGTTCGCGATGCCGTCTCGGTTCGAGCCCTGCGGCCTGGGCCAGCTCTATGCGATGCGCTACGGCGCGATTCCGGTCGTCCACGCGGTCGGCGGGCTGCGAGACACCGTGATCGATCCGGGCGACGCCGAGCTCGCGCGCGGACGCGGCACGGGCATCCGCTTCAAGCCCGCCACTGCGCTCGCGCTCGCCCATGCGCTCGATCGCGGGGTCAAGCTGCTGCGCGACGAGGCGGTGTCGACGACGGTCCGTCGCGCCGCCATGGCGCGCGACTCGTCGTGGATGGCGTCGGCGCAACAATACGTTCAGCTGTACCGCTCGCTTGCAGCCTGAGCTGATCCGCACGCCTGGGACAGCGCGGCTGTGACGCAGCCGCAACCACAGCGTTACTCCTACGTCACAGGCGCACAGAGCGCTGTCATCTGCGGCATCTCCGCAGAGCCGCCGCAAACTGCGGCACGGTTGCAGGCACTGTCCGGCTTTCGGACGGTTCGGTCCGCGGCTCGGACGTCCGCGTCCGGCGAGCGGACCTGGTCGGACATCTCGCCTCGAAATGTGAGTTAACCGTCAGTCCGGAGTGCGGACGATGACGCAAGGCGCTGTGCCAGGAGGCTGTCGACAACTCGCTCCAAAGCGGGGGTTATTCACAACCCCCTCCGCCCTAACCGCATGATTCGCAAGGCTCAAGCCCTCGCAAAAGCAGCGTGTGAATAAGCTGTGATCGGGAGGTGGCGACCCCCGCCGGGAGTGTTGGTGGTTTCACCACTTACGCGCCATGTCATGTTCGCTCTCTGAATACCTTACATGTATTCTGGACCACTGCGTCAACGCGCATCGATGGGGGGCATCGGGCCCGCGTCGCCGGCACTCGCAGCGCTGCCCAGGCCGGCGTCATCGGCCCCGGAGCCCGCGGGCGCGGCGCCCTCCATGGCCGCCTTCAGCGCGCGGCACGCTTCGTCATCCTTGGCATCGCACGCGCGCGTGAGCATCTGCTTGGCGCGCTCCACATCGCGCGGCATGCCCACGCCCTGCAGCTTCATCATGCCGAGTACGCGGCACGCGATCGCGTCATCGGGCACGCATGCGCGCTCGAGCCATACCGCTGCCGTGCTCACCGAGCGCTGCACGCCCTTGCCGTCGAGATACGCGAGCCCGATCTGGCGGCACGCCGTCGGCTCGCCGGCATCGCAGCCCAGCTTGTAGTGCGCGATCATCTCGCGGTAGCGCGTCTCCGATCTCGTCGCGCCCTTGATGGCACGCACCGCATCGAGGTCGCCGGCGTACGTGCACGCGAACGGCGCCCCGCCCTTGCAGGCCTTGTCGAGCAGCGCCTCGGCGCGCGGCAGGTCCGCCGGCACGCCGCCGCCGTCGCGCAGCATGAGACCGAGGTTGCGGCACGCGAGCTTGTACCCGCCGTCGCACGCCTTCTGATAGACCTCGACCGCCTTGGCCGGCTGGCGCTCGACGCCCATGCCCTCGGCGAGAGCGAGCGCCAGGTGATTGCACGCCGGCAAGTTGCCGCCGTTGCAGGCCTGCGTGAACAGCGTCGTCGCGCGCCGCGGATCGGGCGACACGCCGGTCCCCTCGGCGTACATCACGCCGAGGCTGCGACACGCCTCCAGGTCGCCGCCCACGCACTTGCGGTCGTAGCGCCCGGCGAGCTCCACCGGGTCGAGCCCGCCGTCCCCGATCGCCGCGTCGTCGGGCGGCAGCCGGGTGGACTTGCTGCTGCACCCGATGCTGTTGCACCCGATGCTGTTGCACCCGAACGCGATCGCGAACGCGAACATCGCGACGAGCCGAGCCTTCACGGTGTCCGTTGGTATCACAGGTCGACCACCGCGGCGCGCACGGTTCGATACGCCGCATCGGCGCGCGGCTCACCGTGAGGTGAACGCCCGTACCCGACCAGGATCGCCACGGTGACCGCCGCCGCGATCGCCAGGCCGCGCCCGCCGGCGACGCGGGCGATCGCCCACGCCGGCACCCCGAGCCCGATCGCCAGGTACGGCGCGATCCCGGCGATGCCGCCGACGCCCGCCGCGCTCCCCACGCTCGGCGCCACGAGGTTGTCCCCGAGCAGCCGGAACGTCACATCGTACAGCGGGTGCGCCACCGAGTCGGGCCAGTACGGGAACGTCCCCGACGACAATACGTACACGGCAACCCCGACCCCGACGAGCCCGGCAGCGACCCCGAGCCGCACGCGGCGGCCGCTCCACGCCTGCAGCTGCGCCGCCACCGCCGGCAACAGGAACGGCAGCATCGCCGCGATGTAGCGCGGGCCGACCTCCCAGCCGCCGCGCCAGAAGTTGATCGACGAGATGAACAGCACATAGATGACCGTCACCGCCCCGCCGACCGCTGCCACCCCGCGCTGCCCGCCGCGCCACAGCGCCGCCGTCCCGGGCACCGCGAGCAGCCACCACGGCGACAGCGCGAGCAGCCCATTGTCGAGGCGCACGGTCGACCCGACGAACGCTTGCCAGCGCAGCGCCGTGATGCCGAGAAAGCCGTGCTGGTGAAACACCGCGAACGTCGTCGAGGCGTCGTAGCCCGTACGCCACGGGCTGCCGAAGCACACCTTGTGATAGACGAGCAGAGACGCAATCGGCAGCGCCACCCCCGCCGCAGCCCACACGATGGGCGGAAGCATCGATCGCCTGTCCGACACGCGCGCGACATCGCCGCGAACCACCTCGGCGCGGGGGATATCGCCGCGACCCGCATCCTCGCGAACCGCATCGCCGCGAACCGCATCGCCGCGAACCGCATCGCGGTGACCTTCGTCGACGCGAACCTCATGGAGTCGATCCTCACCGCGATGGGGAATGCTCGACGAGCCGACGGTTCGACGGCTCCAGAGGCGCGCGAGGACGTGCACCGCGACCGGGACCACCGCAAAGGCGGCCTGGTAGTCGGCGAGCGGCGCGGCGCCCGCGAGAAAGCCCGCGGCGGCCATGGCGAGGCGGCCGCGGCGGCCGTCGACGACGTCGAGCGCGAGGATCCAGGCGCTCGCGGCGCAGATCGCCCCGAGCTGGTGCGAATAGAAGAGGATCGAGTAGGTCATCGCGAGCGAGCCGAGGGCGTACGCGAGGAGGACCAGGCGGCGGATGTTCGGGTCCGGGGCAAAGCGCACCAGGAAGCCCCAGAGCAGCCAGAGAAACGCCAGCATGGGCGCGATGCCGGCGACCGTGCGGCAGATCCAGATCGTCGCCGCGAGGCTCGGCTCACCGGCCACCGCGCGCACGGCCGCGTACGCGGGCACCGCGAGCAGCGATGCGCCCGGGGCCTTGTTGGAGTACTGGTGGCCGCCCGAGGGGGAGACATCGGCGGTGGTGCCCCAGGCGGCGACGCCGCGGTCGATCGCGAACGTGTGGTCGGCGACGATCGCCTTCACGAGGTAGGCGCGCGGCAGCTCGTTGGCGCTGTGGATGCGCGGGAAATACGGAAATACGTAGAGGTACACGACGGCGATCGCCGCGAGCCACCCGTAGCGTTCCAGGCCAGCCTTCTGCTCCACGTGCCGGAACGTGATACCACCGGATCGAACGTGCTGCCGTCGACTGCGTCCCGGCGCGATCCGGGGAGCGATGCGCCGCAATCGTACCCCTCGCTCCGGCGCGCGATGGTCGCCGACATCGGGCGCGCGATCGCCATGGCCGCGGGGGGTGCGCTGGCGTTCGCGCCGGTCGAGTACGCGCTGACCGTGGCGACCTACGTCGGCGAGGCGCGGTGGACGAGCAAGCTCGGGCTGCTCGCGCTGACCGCAGCGCTGTCGCTGTGGCTGTGGCTCCTGCTCGCGCTCGGGCTGTCTGCGGTGCTCGTCGCCTCGCGGCTCGTGCGCGCGCAGATCGATCCGGCGCGCGGCCGCGGCCCGGGGTGGTGGACCGCACCGCCGCCCGCCGACGAGCGCAGCTGCGTGCGGCGCGGCGTCGCGCGCGCCTGGGCCACCGTCGC
>DATIPJ010001174.1:0-3530 GCA_035472155.1 Kofleriaceae bacterium | reverse complement strand
TCCCGGACCATCCGCGCCGACGATAGCACTGCCACTCTGCGTCGCTGGCAAAAGCGCGTGAGGCGCGACCAGCCCGATTGTCGGATTACGCACGTGCGCAATGCGCGTCGGGTGCAGCGGTGTGCACGAACCGCGAGTCGGCGATGCCGCCGCGAAACGCGCCACCGACGTCGTCGGTCGATGCCGGCCGCCGAGCACCGTTGACCACCACGCGTCGAGCTCTCGCGCTCGGCGGGTTCGCGGTTCACCGCATCCCGGCGCAGACCACCTCGCTGCTCGAGCAGACAACTTGTCGGGTCCACCATACAGCGCCCTTCGCCAGACCGCGGAGAACCTACAACCACCTTCAGGGCACAGCGCTTGCTCTTGGCAGGCCGCGATGATGGTTCGCGTTTCTCTCCTCGTCGGCCCGCTCGCCTTCGTGCTCGCGCTCGTACTCGCACGGCCGGCGGACGCGGCGCCCGGCTTCGCGGTCGCGCTCACCAACGACGTCGAGCACGCCAAGCTGACCGTCGCCGAGCTTCCCGGTCAGCCCGATGTGCTCGTCGTCGCCTGGCAGGACGTCCCCGGCGTCACGCCTGCCTCCGGTGCCATGATCTACAAGGCCGAGCGCGGCAGCAGCGAGGTGCGCTACTTCGCGATCGGCGGCGCCGGGCACTTCGCTCTCCTCGAGCGCTGGCGCGTCCGCCGCGGCTACGGTCCGCACGTCGGCTTCGACATCATCTCCGATGACCCCAAGCGCCCGCTCGTCGTCACCGGCGACACGCGCAAGTCGGTCGACGTGCCGGCGCTGCTCGCACAGTACGCCGCCTTCGAGAACGTTGCCCCGCCCGGCGAGGCCCGCACGGTCACGGACGCCGCGATCGCCGCCAGGGCCGCGCAAACCAACCGCGCGTGCGGCAGCCAGCTGACGCCCAAGGTCCAGTGGAAGGCGTTCTCCACCCCCGAGGCGGCGCGCCTCGCCAGGCAGGCCATCTCGATCCTCGAGGCGCTCGAGGCCGCGTGCGCCGACAAGGACTACGCCACCGCCGTGCGCGCCGTGCGCGAGCTGCGCGTCGATTACCAATCCGACGGCGGCGCGCTCCGCCTCGAGCGCACCGGCGCCGCCCTTGCCGTGCGCTTCAGCGACACCAGCTACAACCCGCGCGAGACCGCACGCGCGTGGCTCACCGACCACCTCTGAGGCACTCATGACCCGGCCCCATCACCGTTCACGCCCAGAGCGTGGCCGAGAAGAAGCTGCGCGCATCGGTCGACGACATCGCGGCAAAGGCCGCCGACGACATCAAGGACTGCGGCAAGAAGTTCAAGGTCAGCTTCGACTGGAAGGCTTTCGATAACATCGACTGGAAAAAGATCGGCCGTCAGAAGAATGACTATTACGACTCCGAGGCCAACAACGTCTCTCACCTGGGCGAGGGCCTCAACAAGCTGTGCGCCGACAAGGACTACAAGTCCGCCCTCGCCAAGGTCTCGACCATCGTCTACCGCAGCACCAACGACGAGTCGATCCGCGTCAAGGCGACCATCTCCGGCGGCACGATGACCCTCGACAACTACTCCTTCGGCAGCACCCGCGCGGCCGCGGACTACGAAACGGCCGCCAAGGCCGCCCTGTAGCAGGGCTGCCACCGAACGTGAGCGTGCTCACCGCTCGGCTTCGATCACCAGCTCGGCGCCGCGATTGTCGCCCCAGCACTGCAACTCACCGGTGATGAGGACCGCACAGGCACCGCCGTCGCGACGCGACAACGCGCGAACCGCAAGCAGACTCGCGATCGGCTTCGGTGGCGAGGCTCCCGCTGCGATGCTGACCATCCGGTCGTCGCCGATCGCGCTGACCGCTCCGCCGTCGATCGTCAGTGAATGCCCGGGTGGCAGCCTGGTGCGTAGCGCAGGCACGGGCGTCGCCTTCTCCAACCGATCGGGTTGCCCCCAGCACCACACCTCGCCATCCGCGCGTCGCAAGCAGGCCTCGCTGCCGTCGGTCGCGATGTCGGTGACGTCGTCGAATCGCGCGACGCGGACCGGACCGATCCGGCGCCGGCGGTCGCCCTTGCCGGTGGCGCCGCTGCCGTTCCACCCCCAGCACCACGCGCGATGCGCCGTGTCGACCGCACAACTGACGTTGTCGGCCACCGCGATCCGGCTGGCGAGCAGCTGCGGGATCACCGTCGGCACCACGGTGTGCCCGGGTCCGCTGCCCACGACATCGACCCCGAGCTGGCCCCAGTCGTTGCGGCCCCAGCATGCGACCTCGCTGGTGACCAGCAGCGCGCAGGCGTGAAGATCGCCGACCTCGACGGCAACCGCGGCCGCCGGGAGCGCGACGTCGACGATCTCGGGAATTGCGGGTTGCGTCCCCTGGTCGTGGATCGCATCCGAACCGGCGCTGCCCTGGTTTCCCCAGCAACGCACGCGGCCCGCGCGATCGAGCACGCACGCGGCGTGGGCGCTGACCGCCACCCCGATCGCACCGGTCGCGCCGGCGATGCGCACGGCGTCCGATGGAGTGCGGCGGCTGCGTCCCGCGAGCACGCGACGCGACGTGTCGCCCCAGCAGTCCACGGCTCCGTCGCTGCACACCGCGCAGCTGACAAGGTTCACCGTTGCCACCGCCACATACGCTGCACAGCTCGGCTCCCGACCGCGCGGCCACGGCGGGGACGGCGTCGTGATCACGGGCGCTGGCGTCACGCCAAGCGCAAGCGCGTCGCGGGTCGCTGCATCGCGGCCAGTCGCATTGGCAATCGCGAGTGCATCGTACGCTTCCGGTTGTCCCGCCGGCGATCGCTGGCTGCACGCGACCTGCGCGGTGAAGGCAAGCACGATCCCGACGACGCGCCTCACTTCTTGTTCCACTCTTTCTCGGTCACGGGGCTGGCACCCACGATATTGCAGCGTGGTAGGTAGCGATTGTAGTTATTGTAGAAAAATTTCTTGTGTTTCTTGGCGTCGGCAACGAGGGGCTGGAGAGTCTCGAGGCTGTTTGCGACCACCGCGTCGCGAATATATGCCCACGAGGAATCATTGAGATCGCCTCGGAACTTGAGGTCGACCAGGAACGCCAGGATTTTCGGATTGAGGTCCTTGAAGTTCACCTGCAGCTTCCAGCCGTCGCCGTCCGGTGTGTAACCGCGCGAGGGGTCGGCGAGAAAACGTACGGTCTCGTCGCTGACCTGCTGGTACTCTTGCCGGAATAGCGTCTTTTCCTGATCGGCTGTGATCGCAGCGAATGGCTTGTTCTTCTTGATCCACTTCCGCGCGTCGTCGCCCCGCTTCTTCGCGGCGCCACGATACTTCTTCGCGAGCTTCTCATCCACGCCGGCTGCGCCGAGCTCGGCTTCGATCGTGGCCGCGGACCGCGCTCCCATGTCGTAACCGCGGCCGAGGGTAACGCCGGAGGAATCCGATGGCACGCTCGGCGTCAGGCTGTCCTTGGCTCCCGTCGGGGCGCGCTCGACGTCCCAGGTCTCGTGCATGATCGAGTCAGCCGCTCCCGGATCGCCGCTGAGCTCGGTAGCCGCGGT
>DATIPJ010001173.1:0-21640 GCA_035472155.1 Kofleriaceae bacterium | reverse complement strand
GGCCAGGGCTTCGGCGCGTTCGGTCGAGTTCGTGCTTATGACCAGGCGAGCGGGCGTCAAGCGCGCCGAGCCCACGATGGTGTTCTTCCACCATGCGTGGAGCGCGTTGCCGGGGCGCGTGAACGTGAGCCTCGCGCCTTTGCGGTCGCGTTCGTCGACGACCACACCCTCGATGGCCGCGAGCGTTTCGAACACCGGCTCGAAGGCACCTCCTGCGAGCGCGAAGTGGTCCTCGACCGTCGCCACATCGTGGCCATCGGTGTTCGTGATCGTCATCGGCGCCGTGCGCTTGCGCTCCGCGGCCAGCAGCTGCTCGTGCCACAGCTCGATCAAGCGCGCCGCCGCGCCCCGATCGCCGTGCGCGAGACCGCCGGCGCGGAAGCTCGCGATGACGTGGTCCGCCGGGGCGGGGCCGAGGGGTGATTCGTGGAGACCGCAGAACACGGCGATGTCTTGGACGGTCACGCGCGCGAGAATCGCGTCGCGGGCCGCGAGGGTCTCCGAGCCCATGACCTCGTGGACGAAGCATCGCTCGCCGCTCAGCAGGTCGACGACGTCCACGCCCTTGCCACGCTCGACGCGGAGGACTTCCCACACGCTCAGATGGCTGGCGAGCTGGAGCTCGATCCATCTCCGATCGTCGGCGTCCAGCCGCGCTCGCTGCGCGTCCAGGAAGTGTGCGGCGAGCAGCTTGCCGTCGATCGACCAGGTGTACGCGAGCAACGGATCGACGAGCTGCCGCGAAACCAGACGCTCTCCGACCATGTCCTTCACTCCGCGCGCGATCGCGTCGGTACCGAACCGGCGCGCGCCGAACGCGAGCACATCTCGCACGATGCGCACGTCTCGCTCCTGGAGCGCCGCTCTCGGTGCAACGGGGAGCGAAGCCTCGACCGCGTCCATGTGGCAGCGCTTGAACTTCTTGCCGCTACCGCACGGACAAGGCTCGTTGCGGCCAACGCCCTCGAACGCCGGCCGAGGCGTTGCGCCGCGCGGCCTCGCGAGCCCGCGCGCGGCATGTGCAACCACGCGATGGGTTCTGTCGAGGGTGCGCCCGCTCGCTTGCCGGCCGCCCTCGGACAGCGCCGTGACCGCCCGCAGCGCGGCGACGAGCGCAGCGACGTCCTGCTCGCTGGCCGGAGCGGGCCTGCCGCGCTGCATGTGAAACACAAGGGGCGCCACGGGGACCCCGGTCATCTCGCGCACCGCCTCCACTGCGAACGAATCGTCGCGCGCGACGACCACCGACGTGCACGGGAGTGCGCGCGCCGCTTCCGGCCGTCCCTCCCTGGACAGCGCGATCACCTTCTCGATGCTTCCTTTGTGATGATAGAGGGCCAGCCCGAGCTCCTCGCCGGCCTGGCCCATCACGCAACCTTCGACCTCCAGGCCCCCGGGCTCGAACCGGATCGCGATCGGCTCGTCGGGCGCGAACGCGTTCCACGCCTCGGCGGCGGCGAAGTCGATGAGCGCCGCGATCAGCTCGATCACCAGCTGTGGCGCCACATGTTCCATCATCGGGCCGTGTTCGAGGCTCACCGCCATCGCGGCTTTCACCGCGACCGCGTCCGGTGGCAGCTTGCCGACCGCAACACCATGGACGGCGGCGCTCGGCGACAGCGCAGGCTCGCAGATGAGCGGCTCGCCTCTGGTGCGGCGCCGCAGCGTTGCCAGGCCCTTGTCGTCCGTCGCCTCGACCACCGCATCGAGCCCGGACGCTCCGAACGCTACGTACGTGCTCGCAGAGCCGCTCCCGATCGGCATGGGGCCGATCTTCATCACGTGACGCATGGGTGAATTCATAACGCGCGGCGCTGACAGTCTCGCGCGTCGTCGAGATTCAACGCTGTACGACCGCGGCCGGCAGGCCGGGGCGGGCCGCGCATCGCGCAGCCTGGATCGCCGCACGGGCCAGCGCATCACAGCGCTCGTTCTCCGCGATCCCGGCATGACCGGGAACCCACTCGAAGCGCAGGCGGGGAAACGTCGCCGCCAGCGCTCGCCCTTGCGCGACCAGCTGCTTGTTTGCGCGAATCTTCCACGCCGTGGTGAGCGCGCCGATCGCGTACTCGCTGTCGCTGTGGACAATGACGTGCCGATCGCGGTCCTTGACCGTCGACAGCGCGCGCACGATCGCCGTCAACTCGGCGATGTTGCTCGTCGCTTCGCCGATGTACTCGGAGATCTCCTTGCGGTGGCTCCCGCAGACGAGCACGATTCCGATGCCGGCCGGCCCGGGGTTGCCCGAGCACGCGCCATCAGTGAACGCGAGGATCGCGTCGCGTCGTTTTCGCGCCACGAGCGGAGCATCCGATCGCGGTCTGACATGCGCTCACCGGCCGAACGCCGGACGTGCCGCATCATGCAGCTCGCCTCTTGAGCCCCGCAGCATCCAGCGCCTCGGCCGCCGTGAACAGAGCTGCACCGAGCAGCAGCACGTCCTTCATGAGGAAGCCACCGATCGGATTGTCCGGTGCGAGGACGCCCGGTGTTGTGACGAGAAACGACAGCGTCACGAGGAACGTACCCACCGCGATCAGACTTCCGACGGCCGAAACTCGCGGTGCCCACCGCCGTTGCGCGATCAGCACCGCCGCGGCCAGCTCGACTACACCGATCAGGTTCGAGGTCCCGCGAATGCCGAGCACGGGATACAACCAGCTCAGGAACGGGCTGTGCTCGACGAGCGGCCGGATCGCCTCGGCTTCGAGCGCGGTGAACTTGAACGCACCCCACATCGCGAGGAGCGCGACGAGTCCGCCGCGCAACACGAAACGCGCCGCGCGGGCGAGGAACACAGGATCAACAGGGCCACGCATGACTACCTCCTGTCGCTGAGTGTCGGAGGCGGGCGAACTGTTACAGTCCTTTTTCAGCCCCGGATCTGGTGCGCTTGCAGTGGTTTCGTCGTGCGCACGAGCTGCGCCCTTGCGCGGGCCGCGCCGAATGGACCTAACGAACGCGGTGAATTTGGCCATTGCGAGACGCCACGCGACGGCCCATGTTCGCGACCATGGTTCGCTCTGCAGGTCCGACCGCGCTCCTCGTCAGCGTCCTCGCGCTCGTCTTCGTCATCGCCCTCGGCGTGCGTGGCGACGCGCGCGCGCAGGTAAGCCCGCACAAGCCATCCGCGGTCCTGACGCAGGCCAGTGGCGGACCTCACGACTTCGACTTCGAGTTCGGCAAGTGGCGCGTGCATCACCGCGTCAAGCGCGACGGCCGCTGGTTGGAGTTCGAAGGCACATGCACCGATCGCGGGCTGGTCGACGGGTCGGCCAACGTGGAGGAACACACGTTCGTTCGACCGTCCGGCACCAGCTATGGCATCGCCGTGCGCGCCTACGACACAAAGGCCGGGCAGTGGGCGATCTGGTGGATCGACGGACGCGATCCCCACGCGGCGCTCGATCCGCCGGTGAAGGGTCGATTCGCCGACGGCACCGGGACGTTCTATTCCGACTCCGTCGTCGACGGCAAGACGATCCGGACCCGCTACGTCTGGTCGCGCATCACGCCGAAGTCGGCCCGCTGGGAACAGGCGATGTCGAGCGATCTCGGCAAGACCTGGGACACGAACTGGGTGATGGAGTTCAGCCGCATCGAGTGACGCCGCGCGGACCCTGACGCGACTATGGCGCTGTCAGCTCGCGCGCTCTGCGTTCGAGCGGTTCGAGCTCGGCGAACAGCTCGGCGCTGACCGGTGTCGCGATCTGCGCGGCACGGCCGAGACGAACGACCGCGCCGATCAGCTCATACAGCTCGGAGGGTCGACCTGCGACGATATCGCGATGCATGGACGTGGTGGAGTCGCCGGGCAACGCGTCGTACCAGGCCAGCGTGGCGGCCACCGCGTCGGACGGAAGCGCCACGCCGCGCACCGCCGCGACCGCGACGACTTCACGCATTGCCGCCTCGAGGCGAGCGCGATGCGGCGGCTGGCGGACGACCCCGAGCGGCGCGCGGGTGACCGCACCGATCGCGCTGTACGGCGCGATGAACAGAAACTTGCGCCAGCGCTCGAGCTCGATGTCCTCGGCAACCATCACCTCGATGCCGGCCACACGCATCGTCGCTGCCCACCTCTCGGTAGCGTCCACTTGGCCGGCGTGTCGCGCTCCGATCGTCACGCCAGCCGGGATGATCGATCGGACCTCGCCCGCGCGCTCGATCCAGCTGATCACGCGCGCGACCCCGCCGATCACGCGGTCCTCGCCCAGCGCGGCGGCGAGTTGCTCGCTGGCCTCGACGCCGTTCTGCAGCGGCAGGACGAGCGCCCGCGCGCCGAGCAGCGGGGCGAGCCGCGGGCCGAGCTCCGCAAGCTGAAAGGTCTTCGCGGTCACGATCACGAGGTCGGCGGTTCCGAGCGCCGAAACGTCGTCGGACACGCGGCTGATCGGTACGGTGTACTCGCCGTCGTGCGAGCGCACGTGGATTCCGTGCGTGCGGATCGCCCGCAGCGCCGCGCCGCGCGCGAGCATTCCGACATCGATGCCGCGGCGCGCGAGCATCCCGGCGAGCAGACAACCGACTCCGCCTGCACCGATCACGGCGATACGCTGTGGTTCCGAGGCAGTTGTCATCGGTGCTCCTGTCGCATCGCCCCCTTGTACCGCGAGACGCGGGCATGAGCATCACACGCACGGCTGGAGCAGCTTCCATCGGCGAGCTTCGTCGACATGTCTCGTCCGCCCCAGCCACGCTCAGCGCCGCGTCCGCCGGCGGAAGTCACGACGACTGATCGGATGTCAGTCGTCCGCCTTGGATACGCAGCGGTTCATCGACGGTTGATCGTTTCCGTACACACGCGGCGGCATCCGGGGCCGGCGCGCAAGCTCCAAGGCGTGCAAGAACTGCTGGCGATCAACGGGTTTCAACAGGCAGTGGTCGAAGCCTGCATCGCGCGCACGGTCCACCGCATCATTCCAGCCGCTCATCGCCACGAGATACGGCGGCTGCTCCACGAGCCGGTTGCGCAACGCGGTGGCGAGCTCGCAGCCGTCGATGTCCGGAAGACCGATGTCGAGGATCGCGAGCTCGGGCATGAACGCCTCCGCGATGCGCAGCGCATCGGCGCCACACGTCGCAACCCGGCACTCGTGGCCCTGGGCCCCAAGCAGATCGCTGGCCATCGCCGCGGTGTCAGGATAGTCGTCGACAATCAGCACGCGCATGATGCTGGCCCCCCAAGCGCCGTCATTCTACCCGAACGTGCGACCATCGCCATGTAGATCGTCATGCATCACCGGCTGCGCCGATGGAAACATCGCCCGCGATGCGACTCGTCTATGCCATCTCTCATCGCGCACTGTCCTTTCGCGGCCTGCGCGCGTTGTCCGCGAGGGAACCACGGATTCACGGGGCAGCCTGTCTCAGCCTTGGGAATGCACCAGCGTGCCTGGGTGAGAGGCAGACGCCGCAGCTCAGGCAATATCGCAAGGTGGTCAGACCGTCGCGAGACCTCCCTTCGCGATCGGAATGGAAAAGGTGAAGGTGGTCCCACTCTCCGAGCTCTCGACGGATATCACACCGCCGTGCGCGTCGACGATGCCCTTTGCGATGGCGAGCCCAAGCCCAACTCCTTGGCGATCCGCAGTTCGGGCTTGCCAGTAACGCTCGAAAATATGCGGCAACTGCTCCGCCGGAATGCCGGGTCCCGTGTCGGCCACCGAGAACTGCATGGCATCGCCGGCGCGGCAACTGCGCACAGTGATGTGGCCGCCCTCGGGCGTGAACTTGAGTGCGTTGCCGACGAGATTTGAGAACACCTGAAGAACGCGCCCGCGGTCGCAGAAGACGTGCGTGTTGCCGTCCTGGTCGTCGACATGGAGCTGCAAATGGCGCTTCTCGGCCTGCGGCTGGAATGTGTCGACGGTTGTGCGAATCAGCTCTGCACTCTGGCACGCCTCACGAGCGAGCGATAAGGCGCCCGCTTCGAGCCGGGATACGTCGAGCAGGTCGTTCAGAAGCTGAGACATCTGCTCCGCAGCACGCTGGATGGCAGCGGCGTGCCGTCGGTACAATGCGAGCTCCGGCGTTGTGGGCGACGCTTCGGCCATCATCGAGGCGCCGATCACGATCGATGCGAGGGGGCCACGGAGATCGTGCGAGACCACGGCGAGCACGTGCTCGCGCGCTCGCATGGCCGCCTCCGCCTCAGCTCGAGCGCGCCGCTCCTGCTCGTACAGCCGCGCATTCTCGGTCAGCATCCTCGCCTGCTGCTTGATGCGCTCGCTCTGGAGGTAGAGGTCGATGAACACCCGTACCTTCGCGCGCAGCGCCGCCGGGTCGAATGGCTTCACCATGTAGTCGACCGCACCCTGCTCATACCCGCGGAAGATATGTTCTGCATCTCCGCTCACCCCGGTGAGAAAGATGATGGGCGTGTGGCGAGTGCGTTTGGTCTGCTTGATCAGCGAGGCGGTCTCAAGCCCGTCCAGGCCGTCCATGTGAACGTCGAGGAGAACGACTGCGAAATCTTGCTGGAGCAGATGCCCTAGCGCCTCCTCGCCTGACGCGGCCATCACGAGCTCGTGCCCGAGCGGCTCGAGCACGGCTTCGACCGCCAGGCGATTCCCAGGATGATCGTCAACCACCAAGACCCTGGCGATCGGACTCTCCGGATCACCTTGCCGATGATCCGCATCCACCACCCGTGGAAACGCCCCTTGGAAAGAATCCATGCCGGCGCAGGATTGCCACGAGTAACACTGTAGGGAAAGTGTCCATCGGTGTGCATGTGCGACAGATTACTTATCCGAGAATGACCTAATCCACCGCATGATGCGCGCGGAAACCGAGGTACAACAGTGCTTTGCTGCTCTTGGCTCTCGTGTTTCGTTGGGCAGGATCGTTCGTAGGTGAATGGCGTAGCCCACGCTGCCGATCACCTATCCATAGAACCGTACTATCCACAACAAAGCCAGCGAGGGCGCGTCGATATGCCTCGCGTGTGCAGACCGGTCGCCGAGAGCGTAGGCAGGCGAGCGATCACGACCCACTCCGAACCACCGCCGAGCGACATCGCGATGGCAGGTTCAGTCAGTTCAACGTCACGAACACCCGAACCGAGGTCGACACGCGCGAGCTTGGCGTTGCCCTCGCACGCGATGAACGCGCTGTGGGTTCACGATCAAGACACGTCGAAGCGCTTCAGCTTGATACCGAGGTTCCTGGCGAACCACTTGTCGTTGCGCAGGCCGTCATCGCTCGCGACCTTGACACCGCGCGCGCCCCAGGCGTCGACGAAGCGGTCGAGCACGGGCACGCATTCGTCCGGGCACATGGATTTCTCGAGGATCCACAGGATCTCGATCGTGTCATTGGGGACGATGTTCTGGGCGCCGATCCAGGTATCGAGCTGGATCAGGCCGAACCGCTCGGTGTGCATGTCCCGGCCCTTGCCTAGCGTCTGGTTGCTATCCTTGAAGATCCAGGGGACCTTCGTCTTGCACAGCGACTGGTGAAAGTTGGCGGCGGCGCAGGCGAAGAACCGCAGGCCGCTCGCGCTGGGAACCCTCGCGAGCATGAGCCCGGTGTGGGTCAGCGTGCCGTTGACCGGCTGGACAAACGACTTCAGGCCGGCTTTCTTGATGTCGGCCCAGGTCTCGTAGGAATCGAGGTTCTGCACGACGGCGAGCCAGTTCGCAGCTACACCGATGTTCGTCACGCACGTCAGCTTGCCGGAGACCGCCTGCACGACGGTCTGGGTGATCGCGAAGTTGTCCTCGAAGGACGCGCGGTAGTCCACCCACGACTTGATCTTGCCGTCGGTGCTCGTCGGCGTCTTGCCCTTTGGCGTCGATTGCTTGTCCGTGCTCGAGGTCTTTTCCGACGACGTGTCCGACTCGGTCTCGGACTTGCTGCGAGGCAGCTCGCCCTCGGCGATGACCGCATCGTTCAGCTGGCCGGTGGTCATCTCGGTGGCGACCAGGTCGCGGAGCTCGGTGATCGCGTCGATGTAGTCGGCATCCTGATCGCTGACGACGCCGTTGACGGGCGGCCGCCCGGCCGCGGCGTGGAACATCTGATAGACGCGCAACGCGCGGTAGCGATCGCGGCCGCCCGGATTCGGCGCGCCCTGGACGTCCAGCATGAGGAGGAACGACTCGAGGCCGCAGTTGCCGTGCGGGTTGGTCGCGACGACATTGCTCGCGGTGTACTGGTCGGTCGCCAGGTGCTGCGTCAGCGTGGCGACCTCGTAGTGGTTGCCGCGCCACAGCAGCGCGGGGTTGGCGACGATGGCGTCCTGCGCATCGCCGATCAGCCAGCGGCGCCAGCGCCCACCCGCCGGCACGGCGAGCCAGAACCGGACTCGATAGATCTCCGCCAGCACCGTGAACTCGGTGAAACCGATCCATGTGCCCAACTGTCGGAGCCGCGCGCGGTACGCCTGCCGGTGCTGGTTCTGGATCGTGCTCGGATCGATGAGGATCGCGAGCTCGGCGCCGAACAGCCTGTGCTTGCGCGTCGCCAGCTTGGTATTCAGACCGAAGATGAGGGTCTTGCAATACTCCGCATCATCGCCGTCGAGCCCCGACTTGAGCGCCTTGTAGTCCTTCTCCAGCGGCCGGAGTTGCTTGTCGAGGAGCCGCTCGTCGATGTTCGTGAAGTCGGTGTTGAGCGTGAACGCGAGGATGTCGGCCGCGAAGCACGCGGAGCACTTGTCGCCGGCGATGAGGCCATGATCCGAGCAGGGCATCGCCTAGGTGTGGGGACGCATCGGTCTAGCGGCAACCGCCGGCCCCGAGGACATTTTGTCCGCTGCGACGGAGCTGGTCGGCCGTACCGCGCTCGAACAGACTCGACTCGTACAATATGATCCCATGGATTGGAATGCGTCGTGGTCGGCCGCTGATCACAGGACGGACGCCGTCATCGGGGTCGGCGCTCCGGAACCCGACACCTGGGTGCCAGTCAGCCTCCACTTGCTGAAGGAGGCGATCAGGTCTCGAACCATCTCGGATCCAAGCAGATTCATCGGAGGCGCCGCGAGCTCGACGAACGCGACCGCGTCTTCACGCCGTAACGTGAATGTCTCGAATGCCACCGCGCGAGCGATGGCCTCGACACATGGTCACGTTGTTGCACGTCGTGTTACACACGTCGGCGTCGCTACGATCACGCCGAGGAGATGCTCATGTCGAATCGAATGGTTGCCTTCGCCGGAGTGCTGCGCCACGAGCTTACACGTGTCGGTCGGCCGACGGCCGATGTCACGTTCACGGCCGACGAGCGCACCGTCACCTTCTCGGATACCGATGGACGTTGGCGAGGCCCGGTGCCCGTCGCGTACGGCGCACTCGTGACATTCGGCAACGACGAGGGTCGCAATGGCGAATTCTGGCGGCGCCTCGACCGCGAGCACGCCACGTCCGCGTGAGATGCCCCGGCGCGCGGGTCGCCGCGCTACGCTCTCCTGCCCGGGAAGTATTTCATCGCTCGCCGTTGTCCCTTTCCGGTGATCATCCGATTGGAGATGAGCTTCCGGATCGGCAGCGCGAGCTCCTTGGTCGTCGTGCCAAGCTCCTTGTTGATCTGGTCGATGCGCAGGCCAGGATTCGCCTTCACAAACATGACGCACTTCGTGGCCAGTTCCTCCAGCTCTTCCGCTGTGCGCTTGGCACCGCGGCCATCCCGAGGACGCCCGATGGTCGTCTTTCCGGCCGTTGCGGCTCGCGCGCCGGCGCCATTCGCGTGACCCGCCGGACCGCCGAACGCCGACTCGAGCGTGTCGACGGCAGCCCGCTGTGCGAGCCCGGTGATCTGTGTGACAAAGCGTTGCACAACATGGTTTAGCTGATCTTGGAAATCGCTCATTGATCTCTCATTGGGAGAGCCATGAGGAGATCAGGTTTCGGTGAATGTCAAGACCGGCGAGCGGTAACCGCCCATGCGCCATCGACGCCACGAATTCAACCATGATTGGTTGAAGACTGCGGAATCCGAAGATCGATGATAGATCGCGTCGTTCCTGATCTTCGCCAGCGCGCTCGAGCGCGGCGCGCGGGTCGACGGTATCCGGCGCCGAGGTGCGCCGCGTGCAATCGGATCCTGCGCTGCCGACCACGATGGTCGCTTTCACCAATCCGATCTTTTTGGGCAGGTAGTTACTGATACCGGGCGTCACAGCATGCCGCCGCCGCCGGAGGATCACGTGGACGGCGATCGCTCGCTGTTCATGGCGATCTCGCCATGGGTGTCCAAGTGGCTGCGCCTCCGACGGCGGGACGGATGCCGATGCGTGGCCCGCCCGGAGCGAGTGACGCGAAGACAGGCTGCATGTCCTATGATATCGCGATGGACGCGGTACCGACCTTCGCGTGGATCGGGTGGGACGACGCCGGCACGATCGAGCAGGTCGGCCCCGAAGCGATCGTGACCTCGTTCTGGTGCATCGTCGTACCCGTGCGGGCCGGCGACTCGTTCTATCGGTTCCGCACGCGCAACGGGACCGAGGCGAGGTTCGAGATCCCGAGACAGCGCAGGAGCGTCGTCCTTGGCTACGTGCGCACGCCGCTGTGGTTCACGACGACCATGTTGGCGGCACCGGCGGTGTTTGCAGGTGTAGCGCTGTCGCTGCTGCCGATCGCCGCCGCGCTCGCAGCGATCGCGGCCGTGCTGACCTTCGTCGTCGGGAGGCTACCGCCACAAGAGCGTGAACGACGCGAGTTGCTGCGACGCGTCTCGGGCATCGGGGCTCCGCCGGAGCTGATGCCAGCGCAGATGCTCGACGAGATGCGTGAGGATCTCGCGGATGCCTGGTATCGAGCCGAAGATCGCGACTGGCGCGAGGCGATCCTGGCGGGCGCAGCGAGCGAGGTCCTCGTCGCGCTCGCCGACTACTACCAGGTGCCGAGGCTGCTCGCGAGGGCACGCGCCAATGTGATCACCGCCGAAGGAAACTGACGCACCTGCGACCCGCGGTTGGAGGACATTATGTCCCCCCGTTCACGAAGCCGGGGGTCGGCGCGCTTCCGCGAGCTCAAGTATACTCTCGGAAATATCCATTTATGGATGGGCCAGTGTGTCGGAGGTCTGATGATTGTCGTCGAGGTGGGTTGGCCGGTGTGGCTCAGGGTACCGGCCCGATCTGCCACGGCGGTGGCGTCATGTGCTCCTGCACATGCTCGATGAAGCTCTTCACGGTCGGCGACACGTGCCGCGTGCTCGGGTACACGAGATGGATCGGTGTCGGGGGCGCTTCCCATTCGCGAAGCACGCGCTCGAGTCTCTTCGCGCGCAGGTCGTCGACGCACTGGTAGGCGGGCAAGAGCGCGATCCCGAGGCCGCCGACGACGGCCGGATGGAGCATGTCGAGCTCGCTGACCACCAGCCGCGGTGCGACCTCGACGTCAGCTCGCTCGTCACCGCGCTGTAGATGAAGCGTGACGCGGTCGGAACCGAAGAAGTGCACGACATCGTGCTTCGCCAGATCGGCCGGCACGCGCGGACGCCCCCGCCGCTTGAGGTACGCCGGGCTCGCGGCCAGGAACCAGCCGGCCAGACCAAGGCTCCTCGCGATCAATGAAGAGTCGGGGAGGCGGCCGGCGCGGATTCCGACGTCGAACCGTTCCTCGACGAGATCCACGGCGCGCGTGGTCGTGACCAGCTCGACCCGCACCTCGGGGTAGCGCTTCAGATAGTCACGGAGGATCGGCCCGAGGTAGCTCGCGTTGGGACCGGTCGTGACGCGCAAGAGGCCGCGCGGTGTCGCCTTGAGGCTGGTGACCGCGAGCTCCGCGCTCTCGACCTCGGTCGCGATGCGCGAGCAGTGATCGTAAAACAGCCTGCCCGCATCGGTGAGGCTCAGCTTCCGGGTCGTGCGCTGGAGGAGCCGCGTGTCGAGCCGGTCCTCGAGATCGGCCACCTTGCGGCTGACCGTCGACTTCGGGATGCCGAGTGCCTTCGACGCCGCGATGAAGCTGCCCGCCTGCACGACCCGGGCGAACACCATGAGCTCGTTGAGATCCACGGCCCATCATCCCACGTATGGGATAGTTCCGCCAACAATGCCCATCTAATCCCGCCTCCGGGACAGCTCTACAACAGAGCCATCAGGAGAAACGAACCATGAAGGCAAACTGGAACATCGATAGCGCGCACTCGGGCATCAACTTCTCGATCCGCCACATGGTGATGGCGAAGGTCCGGGGACGATTCGGCAAGTTCAGCGGCAGCCTCGACCTCGACGACGCCGACCTCACGAAGTCGTCGCTGGCCGTGACGATCGACGCGTCGAGCATCGACACCGGCGTCGGCCAGCGCGACGATCACCTGCGCTCGGCGGATTTCTTCGGCGTGGACCAGTTCCCGGAGCTGCGCTACCAGAGCAAGCGCATCGAGAAGGTCGGCAACGACGAGTACCGGGTCATCGGCGACCTCACGATCCGCGATGTCACCCGCGAGGTGGCGCTCGATGTCGAGTACGGCGGCGAGGGCAAGGACCCATGGGGCAACGAGCGCGTCGCGTTCTCGGCGAAGACGGCGATCGATCGCAAGGACTTCGGCCTCCGGTGGAACCAGATGCTCGAGGCGGGCGGCGTGCTCGTCGGTGAAAAGGTCCAGATCGAGCTCGACGTCCAGGCGGTGAAGGCGGCGGCCGCGCAGGCCGCGTAAGGAGAACCATCATGCTGACGCAGCACGCACCCAGCGTCACGAAGGTTTCGCAGCGCGGCATTGCGTACCGCACCAAGGGACGCACCGGCGGACCGATCACGCGGCTCATGAGCCCCGGCGATCTCGGCGAGCTGGTGAAGCCGTTCGTGTTCCTCGATCGCTTCGAGTTCATCGGCCCGTCGGACGGTGGCGTCGTGCACCCGCACTCCGGGATCGCGACCCACACCACCTTGCTCGAGGGCGACCTCATCTACGGCGACTCGACGGGCAGCTCCGGCCAGCTGCGCGCCGGTAGCGTCGAGTGGATGCGCGCCGGCGGCGGCGTCTGGCACGGCGGCACGGTTCCGCCCGGCCGCATCCGCGGCTTCCAGCTCTGGATGGCGATGGAAGGCCAGCTCGAGCTCGCGCCGGCCGAGAGCCACTACGTGGATGTGGCGACCATCCCGACCGACGGCCACGTGCGCGTCCTGCTCGGATCGTACGGCGCGCTGAAGAGCCCGATTCCGTACCCGCAGCCGGTGACGTACCTGCATGTGCGGCTCCGCGACGGCGAACGGTGGACGTTCGAGCCGCATGCCGGCCACGACGTCGCCTGGCTCGCGATCGAGCGCGGCCACCTCATCGTCGCCGGCACCCAGGTCGGCCTCGAGATGGTCGTATTCGAGGAAGGCAACCAGTCGATCGAGCTGATTGCCGACGGTGACGTCGAGCTGGTGATCGCGTCGGCGGTGAAGCACAAGCACTCGCTCATCACCGGGATGTACTCGGTCCACACCAGCCGCAAGAACCTGGTGATCGGCGAGACCGGCATCGAGGAGGTCGCGAGCACGATGCAGCTCACGCCATGGCGCCCGCTCGGCGAGTCACTCCGGTGAGCGACGGAACCCACCAGCGCATCGGCTTCCGCTCCGATCGCTGAGCCAGCAGTCCGGTCGCTTGACACTCATATCCGTAAGTGGCAAGCAAGATCCTCGAGATGTTCGCCCGCGTCGCAGCATCGTGAGGTAGCCATGTCGGATATCAAAGCTGCACGAACCGCCCTGATTGCGCGAATCCTCGACGGTGACGGTACCGCATCGCGCGCGCAGCGCCGGGCTGCGTTCGACAACGCCGCGGACGGATCGCCGTGGTGCACGCTGGTTCAGAAGACTGCCATGCAATCAACCAGGGTCACCGACGAGGACATCTCCGGGGCGCGGTCCGCGGGCCTGAGCGAGGACCAGATCTTCGAGCTGGTGGTCTGTGCTGCAGTCGGCCAGGCAACGCGCCAGCACGATGCTGCGCTTGCCGCGCTGGCGGCCGCGGCGGAAGGAGCGGAGCATGCGACTCGCGATTCTTGACCGCGGGCACGACGTCAGGTCGAAGCTCCTGTTCGGGGTGATCCGACTCGCCTCGCGCATGCCGGTGCTCGATGTCATCAAGCTGATCCGGTATCGGCCCGAGTTCTACGGTCGCCCGAAGGCGGCGGTCACGCAGGAGGCCATGCGCGGCCCGTCGATGTGGTCCGTTGCGGATCGCGAGCTGATGGCGGCGATCGTGGCCAAGGCGAACGAATGCGAGTTCTGCACCAGGGCGCATGCCGCGGTCGCCGCGGGAGCGTGTCGCGACGAGGCCCGGGTCGCTGCCGTGCTCTCGGACCTGGAATCGGCGCCGATCGCCGAGCCGCTCCGGGCGACACTGCGAATGCTACGCAAGCTCGCGCGCGAGCACGCGGTGACGGCGGATGACATGCGCGCGGTACTGGCCGCCGGCGCCTCGCGCGCGCAGATCGAGGACGCGCTCGCCGTCGCGTTCGCGTTCGATATCGTCACGCGGCTCGCGAATACGTTCGATTTCTCCGTGCCAGACTCCAAGGCGTTCCAGGCCGGGGCGAAGTTCCTGCTGGCGCGCGGCTATCGCTGACGGCCAGCAGGTCACCTCGAACGGCCCGCGGCGCTTTTCGCCGTTGCGAGGACGCTCCCGGATTTCTCACAGATCTGAAGGCCCGAGTCTCAGCGCTGACTGGCGCGATCACAGCGCATCGAGGAACGCGACCAGGTCCTCGCGCTCGTGACGCGTGAACTGGAAGCCGAGCGCCGCCTCGTAGTGCCGCACGACCTCGTCGAGCGTAGAGGCTATGCCGTTGTGGAAGTACGGCGCGCGCGCCGCCAGACCGCGCAGGTTGGGTGTCTTGAACCGGTTGAGGTCGGCGAACTTGCCGGTGCGAATCCCGCGGCCCGGGTCGGTGGTCTGGAGCGTCGCGCCGTCGCTGGTGCGCTGGAACGTGTAGACCGCCATGTCGGCGTTCGCGAAGTCGGGCCGCGATGCACCGATGTCGAACACCGCGCCGCCGACGTTCTGGCCGTTGTTGGCCGCGTTGTGACAGCCCCGGCAGCTCCGGCCGGTCGGCGCGTTCGTGCCGTTGAATAGCTCCTGACCGCGCCAGATCTGCCGTCGGTGCTGGTTGTGGCTGTGCTTCCAGGCGTCGTAGAGGTCGAACCGTGCGTCGACCAGCGGCTGCGCGCTCGCGGCTTCGGGCCCGCCGTGCCCGCCGTCGGCATCGAGCCGGCCGGCGCCGTGCACGTACAGCTGTGCGTGCGACATCCCGGCTTCGTAGTCGACGATGTTGAAGATGACCTGATCGGACGCAGGCGCCCCCTGCTGCGCGCCGGTCACGTTGCCCCGTGCCTGCTTGATCAGGCCGTCGCGCAGCACGGTGCCTACCGTGTTGGCTCCGTCCCACATCACGGTGTTGCTGCGGAAGTTCGCGGTCGGCAGTGGTCGGCGGAAGAACCAGAGGCTCGCCGTGGTGCCGACCCCGAACGGATCGCTGGCCGCGATGACCTCGTAGTCGCGCACCGCGGGCGGCGACACCCGGCGGGTGAACTTGCCCTGGCGCAGCATCGTGATCGCCGCCCAGCGGGCCTCGACCGTCGACATGTCGGCAGTCGGCGTGTCGGTGTCGAGGTGGTTGACGAACAGAGGATGCAGCCCGTCGGTCTGCAGAAACATCTTGCGCACCGTCCTGGGTGTGATGCTCCAGCCATCCTCCGGAAGATGGCAGGTCCCGCAGTGCCGACCGTTGGTGCCTTGCGGGGTGAAGAACTCATTGCTGAGGTCGACAAAGCCCGCAGTATGGAACGACGCGTCGCGGCCGGACTCGTTGTGCAGCGGCTTGTTATTCGGAATCTCGGAGCGCCGGTCCGCGAGCAGTGCCTGCTCGTCGGTGCTCTCGTCGAGCTCGGGCGCGAGATCTGCGCATGCAGCGATGGTGGCCAGCGAACACAGCAACGACAAAACAGATATGTACTTCATTAACGTATCTGATCTCCTGATCGAATCCACCTTAGACTATTTTTGCATCGCCATGCACTAGGATTTCTGCAATCAATGCGAATAATTGAACTGCAGATAATGGACTACACGGCCGCTTATCAACACATCAACAGCATCAGAACAACACTGCGCGTCGGCGTGGGCGGCGGTCCCACATCGCAGGTGTCATCGCCTCGGAATAGTTCGCACTTGCAAGCCTCTACACGGCCATACCTGCGCAGCGCTTCGAAAATTAATCTCTGCCGCGATTCGAGAGATGTTAACGTGGAGGTAATTGTCGATCTCGGGGCATTCAGATGTACAGGCGGACGAGATGTCCGAGCCCGAGATCTCGGTCACGGCCGTGATGGAGTCGCCTGTATCGACTCTGCAACACGGCAATATCCTCGGTGAGAGGTTTGGCAAATATCTACTGATCGGCGAGATCGCGACCGGTGGAATGGCCGAAATATTTCTGGCCGCCAACAAGGGTCCAGAAGGCTTCCTCAAAGTTGTTGTGATCAAGCGCGTGCTCCAGCACCTCACACGAAACCCTGAGTTCGTGGAGATGTTCATCAACGAGGCGCGTGTCGCAGCGCGGCTCGAACATCCCAACATCGTGCGCACTTACGAGTTCGGCCAGGTTGATGGCCAGTACTTCACGGCAATGGAGTATCTGCCCGGCGAGGACCTCTGCAAGGTCCTCAACAACCTCTCGGTCTCGAAGCAGCTGATGCCGCCCGCGCTCGCCGCCGGCATCGCGTTGCAGCTGTGCAACGGGCTGCAGTTCGCGCACGGGCTGACCGACCTCGAGGGGCGCTCGCTCCGCCTCGTGCACCGCGATATCAACCCGGCCAACATCGTCATCACCTATGGCGGCGAGGTGAAGATCATCGACTTCGGCGTGGCGAAGGCGGACGGCAACGCCCGGACGGTGACCGGCACCATCAAGGGGAAGATCGCATACATGCCGCCGGAGCAGCTGCTCGGCCACGCGGTCGATCAGCGCGCCGACGTGTTCTCGGCGGGCGTGGTGCTGTGGGAGCTCTTGACCGGCAGGCCACTATTCCTGCGCGCGCACGAGGGGGCCACGCTCGAGGCGGTCATGAATGCGCCGATCATCTCGCCCGATCTGATACGGACCAGCGTCCCGACGCCGCTCGCGCGCATCGCGATGCGCGCGCTGGCGCGTGCGCCGGACGACCGCTACGCCACCGCCGAGCAGATGGCAGTCGCCATCGAGAACGCGATGACCCGGATGCCGAACGCGCGTGTGCTCGCCGCCACCGTCGAGAGCCTGTTCGGCTTCACCCGGGCCGACGCGAAGCGCTCGATCGCGCAGAGCCGATCGCTGAACAGCAATGTCTCGCTGGTGATGAAATTGCGCAGCGAGGTCCGCGCCGATCTCGCCGAGCGGCTGGATACCGTCGTCAGTCCGTTGCTGGGTTCGCGCGGTGACCACGTCGTGCACCCCCGCGCGACCACGCTCGCGATGCCGGGTGCGGAGCCCGCCGGCGCGGTCGCTGCGGGAGAGGGCTCCGAGCGCTCGCCGTTGCGGAGCGCCGCGGTGCTCGCACTGGCTACGATCGTACTCGGCGGCATCGCCGCCGGGCTCGGGCACGCGATGCTGCGAAGGAACGACGACCACGTCGCGGCGCCGGTCGCAGAGACCACGCTGCAGATCGATAGCACGCCACCCGGGGCGGATGTGTTCGTCGGCGGCGAGCCGACCGGGCTCAAGACCCCGGCCACGCTGATCGGGGTCACGAAGCGGCAGCTGCTGATCAGGCTCGAGCTCCTCGGCCACGCACCCGCGGTCGAGCAGGTCGACGTACCGGTCGGCGTGACCACGGCACGGCAGATCGCGCTCACCGCGCTGACCGGGCGCCTCATCGTATCTGGGCTGCCGGCCGGTACTTCGATCATCGTCGATGGCGTCGACCATGCCGCCGGCGATGTCATCGCGGTCACCGGGGGCAACCACGCCGTCCGCATCGTGCTCGACGGCCGGGTCCTCGCCGAACAATCGATCACGACCGGCGCGGGCGATCAGGCCTGGCGGCTGCTCCGCGACAAGCTGATTTCGAACTGACGATCATAGCGATTCTGATTCCGGACTGGAGACGACTGGATACACGGTGGGAGGCTGAGTTGACACACGACACGCGCGGTCGCGCTGGCCGCATCATCTCGTTGATCCTGGTGGGATTCACGATCGCGATCGCCGCGGCGTGTTCGCTCGTGACCCAGCGCCAGCTCCGCGGCGTCGATCATGCGCGAGAGCAACCACCTGGCGCACGCCGGCGCCGCCTTCCAGGCGAACCAGGTCGAGGATCCCGGCCAGGCGCGCCCGCGCCTGCTCGTCGTTCAGCCGCTCTCACGAGCGAGCGCCCCGCACGAGATCATGCGGCGGTTGCTGTTCATCTCGCCGCTGCTGCTGCTGATCGCGGCCGTGTGTGCACTCGCCGGGCAGCGTCGACCCGCTGTCGCGAGAAATTTCCTGGAGGTCACGAAATGAAGCGTAAGTTTGTATCGGCCGGAGCGGGTCTCGGAACGACACTGCTCGCGATTGCAGCGTCGGCGCAGCCGGCGCTCTCAGCCCCACCATCCCCCGCTCCAGCGCCGGCCGACGAACCGGCCGCGCCCAACGAACCGGCCGCGCCCGACCAGCCCGACGCCGCCGAGGACCAAGGCGACGCGCGTGTGCAGGAGCTCGCCGGCAAGATCCAGCAGCTCGAGGATCGGCTGGCCACCCAGAACCAGCGCCCGCAATTCCCGATCCGGCTGCGCGGGTACGGCGACGTCGGCCTGTTCGTCACCCAGGGCGACGGCACCGGCTTCCGCCGGGACATCGGCCACACGATGTTTCCCGGTCGCAGCGAGTTCGGCTGGGTTTTCTACGGCGACCTGCTCGCGACCCAGATCAACTCGCGCGGCGATGTCGCGGATCTCGGTCAGGCGCCCGGCGTGGACCGGTTCGACTCGGTGCACTCGCAAGGCAACCTGACGTTCCTGGTCAACGAGCTCAACCTGACGGTCGACGCGGGCCTCGGTCCGCACGCGCTGTTCACCTCGAGCGTCAATTTCACGCCGCGCACCGGCCGCGACTTCCGGCTCGGCGACTCGTTCGACGTTGACATCGTCCAGCTCGAGTGGATGCCGACCGACGATGGCAAGACCTCGATCTTCGTCGGCAAGGTCGACTCGGTGATCGGTATCGAGTACAAGGCGCGCAAGGCGCCGGACCGGTTCGGCATCACCCCGAGCCTGATCGCGCGCTACACCACCGGCAGCGCCGTGGGCATCAAGGCGCGCAGCAAGCTCGCCGGCGACCACCTCGTGCTGTCCGCCGCGGTCACGAACGGCTCGTTCGGCACCGAGCAGTTCCACTTTTTCCAGGAGACCGACTCCAACAACTTCAAGACGCTGTCCGGCCGCGCCGCGCTCAGGCTTCCGATCGGCAGCGGCTCGCTCGAGGTGGGCCCCTCGGGACAGTGGGGGACCCAGGACGGTACGCCCGATGGCAGCGGCGCGATGTGGTTCGTCGGCGTCGACGCCGAGCTCGAGCTCCCTCGCCTCGACCTCAAGGCGCAGTGGCTGCGCGGCAAGGCGCCCGGCGACGACGTCAGCATGACCTACTCGCTCGACCTCAAACGGGGCGGCTACGTCGAGGCCGACGTGGTCGTCACGCCGTCGCTCGGTGTGATCGCGCGCGCCGAGATGCGCGATGCCGAGGTTCAGCAGGGCGCCGCGCGCCTGTACATCACCAAGAACTGGCGCGCGACCGCTGGCCTCCGGTTCGTTCTCAACCCACACGCGATCGTCAAGGCCGAGTACTCGCACAACGGCGAATACGGGGGCATCCCCAGCATTCCCAATGATGTCGTCACTACCTCTGCGGTGGTGTCGTTCTGAAAGGATCCATCGTGAATAGACATCGTTCTCGCTTTGCGCTGCTCGCCGTCACCGGGCTCGGTGTCGTCCTCGCACCCCAGGCGCGCGCACAGCCTCGTCGCGCGGCGCCCGCCTCGCGCGCTGACATCGAGCGACTCGACAAGAAGATCGACGAGCAGGAGCGCAGGCTCGATCGCCTGATCAAGCTGCAGCAGCAGTATCTGCAGGCGCTGGGCTCGATGTCGGACGGCGCGCCACCACCGCCGCCGTCGCCGGATCCGCCCGGCGAGCCCAGGCCGGACGCCGCCAAGCCGTCCCCCACCCCCGCGCCTGCCGCCGGCGAGCGCTAGCCGGCGCGGCCCGCAGCCGTCGAGCCGCCGCGCAAGCGCGCCGCGCTCGGCGCCGTGGTCGGCAAGGTCACCGGCGCGCCGGACGCGATCATCTACGTCGAGGACATCGTGGCGACCGCGCGCGGATCGGCGGTGATGAAGCAGGAGAACCGGCAGTTCCTGCCTCGCGTGCTGGTGGTCCCGAAGGGCACCAACGTGCAGTTCCCGAACATGGACGCGTTGTTCCACAACGTGTTCTCGGTGACTCCCGACAACTCGTTCGATCTCGGGAGCTATCCGAAGGGCGAGTCGAAGGGCGTCACAATGTCGAAGCCCGGTGTGATCAGCGTGTACTGCAACATGCATCCGGAGATGGTCGGATACATCCTGGTCGTGCCCAGCGGTAATTACGCGCGCGCCGGCAAGGATGGATTCTTCCGGCTCCAGAACGTACCCGCCGGGCGCCACCGCATCGTCGCGTGGGCACCTGACGCCAGGCCGGTGGTCGCCGAGGCCGAGGTCACCGAGACCGAGCCGGTTACCGTCGAGCTCGAGCTCGCGAAGGGCCGCGGCGGCCTCCACCTGAAGAAGGACGGGATGCCCTACGGCAGCTACGAGAAGTAGCTACTTGGTCTCTTCGATGGCGCGAACGAGCTGTCCCGACACAACGCTGCTGATGGAACGCATTACGGAGTAGTGGGAAGATGACGTACAGAAAACGACGGAGTCGTATGTTTGCAAGATTGGGAATCCTGGCACTGCCTGTTGCCATGGTCGGGTGTATCCCGGGCAAGGACATGGTGGACGTGTTCACCGGCGAGGAGTTCGAGCAGATACGGAAGTTCGGTCCGCTCGGTGATCTCCCCACGAGCCCGACCAACCGCTACGCGGACACCGCCGAGGTCGCCGCGTTCGGACAGCGGCTGTTCTTCGAGAAGAGCTATGCGCACGCCCTCACGATCGCCGATCCGACGCTCGGCACCGTCGGCGACAAGGGCAAGATCTCGTGTTCGACGTGCCACGACCCAACCGGCTACTTCACCGACACCCGCTCCAAGCCGAACGCGACTTCACTCGGGGTCAGCTGGACGGCGCGCAACGCGCCGACCCTCGTCAACATCGGGTTCAACACCTGGGGCAGCTGGGGCGGCAAGGACGATACTCTCTGGTTCCAGGGAGCAAATGGCTCCGAGAGCACGGCCAACTTCGCGAGCAATCGCCTCGAGTACGCCCACATGCTCTACCGCAAGTACCGCGCGGACTACGACACACTGTTCCCGGTCGCGCTCGACCCGGCGCTCGATCCGGTCGCGGCCGACGCCGCGCGCTTCCCGGCGCAGGGCAAGCCGAAGTCGAGCAGCACCGCTCCCGACGGCCCGTGGGAGATGATGGCCGCCGCCGACCGCGACATCATCAACCTGATCGTCGCCAACACCGGCAAGGCGCTCGAGGCGTACGAGCGCCGCCTGGTCAGTCGCAATGCGCCGATCGATCGCTACATTGGCGGT
>DATIPJ010001172.1:0-2098 GCA_035472155.1 Kofleriaceae bacterium | reverse complement strand
CCCCAGCACCACACGCTGCCCTGCGCGTCGAGTGCACACGCGTGCTGCGCACCGAGCGCCAGCTGCGTGACGCCCGACAGATCGAGCGGCGTGGGAGTCGGGCTGTCACCGGAGACATCGGCGCCGAGCTGGTGCTGCTGGTTGTTGCCCCAGCACTGGACGGTATTGCGCACGTCGCGCGCGCAGAAGTGATCGTAATAGCGCTGTGGATCGAGCTTGATGGTGTGACCGATGCGCAGCTCGGTGATGTCGCGCAGCCCGGACGCGGCCGACGCGGCCTTGATCATCGAGCCTTCCCACACGCCCCAGCAGCGCGCGGTGTGATCCGCGAGGACGCCGCAGCCGCCGGTCGCCGACAGGACGAGGCTCTCGATCGACGACGCGCTGGGCGGCGCCGTTGGTGGCGGATCGCCCGGGGGCGCGGTCGGCGGCTTGCCTGGGCCGCTGCAGGCGGCGAACAGGCCCACGCTCGTGGCGGCGAACAGGCCTGCGAGCGCGGCGGCGCGCCCGCCGGTCGGAGGCCGGCAGCGAGGATGGATCGCGCGGCGCGGGGCGGTCATGCCGCGATCAGAAGCGCTTGATGGTGAAGCTGGGCTCGATGCGGCCGCCGTCGCGATCGCGGCCGGTGGCGCGGTCGAGCTCCTGGTTGCGCAGGATCTGGTTCTCGCGGCTCGGGTCGCCGATCGCGTCGAGGTTGGACTCGACGACATGGCCGATGACGCCGCCGATGATCGGCACGCGGCTGGCGAACTCTCCGGGAGCGGAGCCGCGCTCCTTGTAGATGAGCTCCTCGACATGCTCGGCGGCCCACGGAATGTAGCCGATCGCCGTCAGGTTGGCGCGCTCCTGGGTCTCCGCGTTGGGGAAGAAGTCGGCGACCTTCTGGATCTCGGCGTCGAGATCGCCGCCGAGCTTGCCCTCGCTGGCCGCGATGACCTGCTGGCGCGACTCGAAGACGGCGAGCGCGGCGATGCGCTGCGTCTCGGGCGACTTGGAGAGCTCGCCATCGCCGAGCGTCTTCCATTTCATGCCCTTGCCGTTGACGACCTCGAAGCCCTCGACGTTCATGCGGTCGTGGATGAGCAACATCATCATCTGCGAGACGTTGCCGTCGCCCAGGCTGCCGACGTACGTCTGCATCTGCGGGTTCTTGGTCTTGATCGGCTTGGTGGCGAGGTACTCGCGCACGTGCTGGAGGACGATGGCCTTGACGAACTGATGGCCGGCGGAGAACGCATCGGTCATGTAGTGCGCGCCGGCGGCATCGATGAACAGGGCTTGATTGAGGAACTCCTTGTCGAGGCCCGACTTGCGCGCAGCGTCGAGCGCCTCGACGTGGTGCTTGCGCCAGGACTCGAGGTTCTTGCCCGCAAAGTGGCTATCGTTGTTCTTGGCGAGATCGACATACTTGCCGCCCGTCAGCTTCTGATACTCCGCAGTGGAATTGGCGTGCATCAGCGCATCTTTCTTGTCTTGCTTCTCGTTGCCGAGGTCCTTCCACTCCTTGTAGAGATCGCCCATGAGGGCAGTGACCTCGCCGTAGCTGAACTCGGTGGACTTGTTCCCAGGGCCATGCAGCTTCTCGCCCTTGGCGGCGGGGTCGTTCTGCATGCGCTTGAGCAGCTCGTCGGCGTCGTAGCCGTGGTCCTTCGCCCACTTCTTGCCCTCGGGTGTGCCGAGGAACTGCTGGAGCTCGGTCAGGTGCTTGGTGGGGATATCGCGATGCTCGTCGCGGCCGAAGCAGAACACCGAGGCCGAGAGCGACATGCCCGGGGTGACCATGCCGCGCGTGCTGCCGCCGGAGGTGAACGCGTCGGCGAAGCTGTCGGCCTGGCGCTCGGCAGCGTCGCCGGGGCTGCTGACGACCGCGGAGCGCTGCACGGTGCCTGCGCCGCCGCCCTGCTGCACCGTGTGCGCGACCTCGTGCGCGATGAGGTGCTTGCCCGCCTTCGAGGATGGATCGTACGCGCCGGCGCCGAAGTGAATGTCCTTGCCGACGGCGTAGGCCTTGGCCTGCAGCGCATCGGCAGCCGACGCCGAGGCCGCACCGGTGTGGACGCGGACGCCGCCGAGATCGGCGCCGAGCGCGGGCTCGAGC
>DATIPJ010001171.1:0-7365 GCA_035472155.1 Kofleriaceae bacterium | reverse complement strand
GCGGGCGATCGCCGTGCTCGAGTCCGGCGCCGAGCGCTTTCCCGACGACTGGAAGCTGCCCTACCTCGCGGGTGAGATCTATACGCAGGATCTGCAGACCAAGGACCCGGCCGAGCGGCGCGCGTGGGACGAGCGCGGCACGCTGCTCACCGAGTCGGCGATCCGCAAACCCAACGCGCCCGCGGAGGCGGCGACCTGGGCGGCGACGATGCGCACCCGGCTCGGCCAGCACCAGCGCGCGGTCGACGGTCTGCGCGAGATGCTGCTGGTCACCAACGACGACATCGCGCGCGCGCGGCTGCTCGCCAAGCTCGCGGACCTCGAGGCCAGCAGCGCCAGCGAGCTGGCGTCCGAGCTGCTCGAGGCCCGGCGCGTATTCCAGAGCGCCTGGATGGCGGCGCGCCCGACGGTGCCGGCGTCGATGTTCGTCCTGATCGGGCGGCCGCTGTCGGCGCGCTTCGACCTGGGGACGCTGGCGACCGGCGGCCGCGACCTCGTCGGGACGCAGGCGATCGAGCGCTCCGAGCCACTCACCGATCCGTGACCGGCGCTGGCTGCAGCGGCGTCAGTCGCGCTCGTCCTGCGCGGCGGCGACGTCGTCGCTACAGTCCTTGCCTGCGGTCGCCACACAGTGCAGGGCGACCGCATCGAGCTCGTCGATCTCGTCGCCGCGGCGATCGAGCGCGCTCAGCTGGGGCAGCGGCGCGAGCTTCTTCTGCTTGAGCTCGTCGTCGAGCGCGCGCGCGTCCTTGCTGAGCAGGGCCTCGACGGTCTTCTCGACCTCGGCGAGCTCCTTGCGCAGCACCTCGATGCGGTCGGTCTTGTACTTGGCGGGCCGGCCCTCGTAGCGGTCGAGCGCGCCGTACAGCTGGTCGAGGTGCTCGCGGATGCGCTCCTCGCCGGTGATCGCGCCGCCCTCGGTGGTCGCGACGATCTGCTTCTTCGCGGCCTCGATCTTGTCGCCGAGCTCGCGCAGCTTCTTGCCGAGCGCGTCGCCGTCGGGGAGGCCCCGAAGTCGATCGACCCGGTCGCGGACGGCGTCGCGCGCGCCGTCGACCCGCTCGGCGAGCTTGGTGACCTCGCCGAACAGCGCGTGGGCCTTCATGACGGCGTCGAACTGCGCCTTGCGGTCGGCCGCGCTGTAGGTCGCACGGCGGTCGAGGGCGATCGCGAGCTTGGTCTCGACGACCTCGGCGCCTCGGGTCAGCCGCACGGTGTACGTCCCGGGCGGCACCCGCGGCCCGGTCGACGCGCCGAACGCGACCTGCGCCGCGCGCGGAACCTTGGGCGGCTTGACGCGCATGCTCCACTCGACGCGATTGACGCCGCGCCGCTTGCTCGGCGTGATCGTGTCGATCAGCTTGCCGGCGGCATCGAGGACCTCGAGCTTGATCGGGCCGTAGACGTGGCGCGACCGCAGGTAGTACGTGAACACCGCGCCGTTCGGCCCGCTCTCGCCCTTGAACGTGGCGTCGCCGTCCATCCAGCCGCCGCGCGCCGGCATGCGCTGCTGGATCGGCCGGATCGGCAGGAACGCGGTCGTCTTCTGCAGCACGTCGTCGCTGAGCGCGCGCAGCGGCGCGATATCGTCGACGATCCACATCCCGCGGCCGTGGGTCGCGATCACCAGGTCGCCGTCGCGCGGCTGGATCTGGACCTCGCGCACTGCGACGTTGGGGAAGTCGCCGCCCTTGAACTGCGCCCACTTCGCGCCGCCGTCGAGCGAGATCCACAGGCCCAGCTCGGTGCCGCAGAACAGCAGGTCCTTCTTGACCGTGTCCTCCTTGATCGTGTGGGCGTAGCCCTTCACGCCCTTGTCGGGGCTGACGATCCGCATCCACGTCTTGCCGTAGTCGCCGGTGCGGTAGACCCACGGCGTCATGTCGCCCTCGGCGTGGCGATCGAACGCGGCGTAGGCGACGGCCGGATCGAACCGGCTGGCCTCGACCCAGCTGACCCACGACGCCTTCGGCAGCCCGGGCACGTTGCCGACGACGTTGGTCCACGTCTTGGCACCGTCGCGCGACAGCTGCACGTTGCCGTCGTCGGTCCCGACCCAGATGACGTTGGCATTCCTGGGCGACTCGCTGATCGCGTAGATCGTCGTGTGCATCTCGGCCGACGAGTTATCGACGGTGACGCCGCCCGATTGCTCCTGCTTCTGCTTGTCGGGATCGTTGGTCGTGAGGTCGGGCGACACGCGCTCCCAGCTGTCGCCGCGGTCGCGCGAGCGGAACAGGAACTGCGCGCCGATGTAGATCGTGCCCTTCTGCGTCGCGCTGGCGTGGATCGGCGTGTTCCAGTTGAAGCGCAGCTTCTCGCGAAACCCGGCGGTCGGCTGGATATCGCGGGTCGACAGCGTCTTGCGATTGACCCGGCCGATGTTGCCGCCCTGCGACTCGGCGTAGACGTAGTCCGGATCGACCGGGTCGGGGATCATCCAGAAGCCGTCGCCGCCGTACATGTTCTCCCAGCGCGAGTTGGTGACGCCCCCCGGATACGACGAGTCACCGACCCACGAGCTATTGTCCTGCAGGCCGCCGTAGACCTGATACGGATCCTTGTTGTCGACGGCCACGTGATAGAACTGCGCGATCGGAAGGTTCTCGCCCTTCCACCACCGGTTGCCGCCGTCGTACGACAGCCACAGCCCACCGTCGTCGCCGCCGATCACATGCTTGGGGTTGGTCGGCTCGATCCAGAGGTCGTGCCAGTCGCCGTGCGAGCCACCGCCGGAGTTGGCGAAGCTGCGCCCGCCGTCCTCGCTGACCGTGAGCCGCAGGTCGGGCTTGAACAGCCGATTGGGGTTGGTCGGGTCGATGACCAGGCGTGCGAAGTAGAATGGCCGCCACACCATGTTCTGGCTGGTGTCGCGCTGCTCCCAGGTCGCGCCGCCATCCGACGAGCGAAACAGCGCCGAGGCCTTGCACTCGACGAGCGCGTACACGATGCGCGCGTCCGAGGGCGCGTAGACGACCTCGACCCGGCCCCACGGGCCCGGCGGCAGGCCCTTGGCGGTCGCGATCGACGACCAGGTGCGCCCGGCGTCGGTCGAGCGGAACATGCCGCTCGCGCTCGGCGCGTTGGGTCCGTCGCCGCCCGAGCGGAACGTCCAGCCCTTGCGACGGAAGTCCCACATCCCCGCGATCAGCACGTCGGGGTTCCTGGGATCCATGGTGACGCTCGAGCAGCCGGTCGAGGCGTTGCCGCCCTTGAGCACGAGCGACCAGGTCTTGCCGCCGTCGGCGGTCTTGTACAGGCCGCGGTCGTTCGAGTCGCTCCACAGCTTGCCCGGTACACACGCGAAGACGACGTTGCTCGACTTGGGGTGCACGACGATCTGCACGATGCGCTCGGACTCGGGCAGGCCCATGTGGGTCCAGGTGTCGCCGCCGTCGGTCGACTTGTAGATGCCGTCGCCGATCGAGACGGAGTTGCGCGTCCACGCCTCGCCGGTGCCGACCCACACCGTGCTCGGATTGCTCGGATCGATCGTCACCGCGCCGATCGACTGCACCGGCTGCTTGTCGAACACCGGCTTGAACGTGGTGCCGCCATCCTGCGACTTCCAGACGCCGCCCGACGCCGACCCGACATAGATCAGCGTCTTGCCATTGACGACGCGCGCGGCGACCGCGGCGATGCGGCCGCTCATGGTCGCCGAGCCGATGTTGCGCGCGCCCAGGCCCGAGATCGTGCCGGCGTCGAGCGCCGCCTTCTCCGATGGCGGCGGGGGCGCGGCCTGCGCGGCTTGCGCGCTGCTCTCGGCGGGGCCCGGCGCGATCACCGCCGCGACCCGCGTCTTGGCCGCCGGCAGCTTGAACCAGCTGTCGTCGGCGGGGACGTTGACCTCGGCGCGCTCGACGAGGATGCGCGCCTGGCGCGGCGCTCCCTGCGGGCCGGACTCGATCGCGAACGGGAACCACACGCCGCCGACCTGCTCGTAGCTGCCGTAATCGGTCTCGGTGACCTGCTCGGCGCCGCGGACCTTGCGCACCGTCGTGATGCGGATCTCGAGGCACGAGTCGGGATCGAGATAGACGTACTGGATATCGCCGTCCTTGCGGGTCACGCGGAGCTTGATCGCCGGTGCGCCGTCGGTGTCCTCCGTGCCGAGGTACTCGACGCGGTAGCCCTTGTCGCGCCAGCCGGCGAGCGGGCCATCGAGCTCGCCCAGCTGGGCCAGCGCGCGGGCATCGTCGTCGGAGGCCTTCTCGGCGTCGAACCGGCCCTGGAACGGCGTCACGTTCCAGCCCTCGCGGCCGTCGTACGCCGACACCTGGGTCAGCCCCTGCAGCGTGACCTCGCTGCGCACCAGCCCCGGCCGCTTCTGCACCTGGCCCCACGGCGCATCGACGCCGCGCCCGCGGTTGTGCACGGTGATCCGGCCGGTGAGCCGGAGCGTCTTGACCTCGCGCAGCTTGGCGTCGCCGCCGCGCGCGGTGAGGTTCTTGGCCAGGATCTCTTCGAGCGTCGCCGCATGCCCGGTCTGTGCGAGCGACAGGAGGACGATCGCGATCGCAATGACGTTCCGCATGGGCCGGAGCATGCCCCCGGGTCGTCGTCGGCGAAACAGTCCTCGTGCGGACCTGTGTTAAGTCACGACCAAGCCGTGCGCACGCGCGCGGTGCGCCGGAGTCTCACCTTCAGGTCGGTCGGCTACTGGCTCGGGAGCCGATCCGAGTAGTCCTTGATCATCTTCTCCGGCGCATCGGCCTTGATGTCGACGTTGAAGGACTCCTTGATCCCGAACTCGCTGTTGATCAGCGTGATGCGGTGGCGGCCGACGGCGAGCTTGATCTCGGTCTGCGGCGTGTGCAGCCCGGTCGGGCTGCCGTCGATCGCGATCTCGCACGGCGGCTTGGAGCCCAGCACCAGGATGCCCTTGGCCTTGCTGTCATCGGCGGCGGCAGGCTCGCGCGCCGGCGCGTCGGCGGCAGCCGCGACCTCGGCCGACTTGTCGACCGGCTTCTCGGATGGCCGCGCGGCCTTGCGCGGCGGCGCGGGCGGCGGCGCCGCCGGAGCTGCCTTGTCGACAGGCGCGGCCGGCGCGGGCGGCTTGTCGGCCGGTACCTTCTCGAGCGTGACCGAGATGCGCTCCTCGGCGATGCCGGTGAACGCGATCGGGCGGTTGACCGAGACATAGCCCGGCTTCTCGAACAGCACCTGGTACGTGCTGCGCGGATCGAGCGGCGCCTTCGCGGGCGACGGACCGACCGGTTGGCGCTTGCCATCGACGATCAGCGACACGGTCGCGCCGGGCGGCGAGCTCTCGAACCGACCGGTCAGCCCGGGGATGGGCTGCAGCACGATCTCGACCTTCGGCGCCTTGCCGGGCTCGACGTTGACCTTCTGGAACTGGCTCATGAAGCCGGGCGGCGGCTCGATCTGCACCGTGTGCGTGCCCGCCGCGATGCCGCGGATCCGCGACGGCAGGCGATCGGTGCGCGACTCACCGTCGAGCTTCCACTGCGTCATGCCCGCCGGGGTGACGTAGAGATCGAACCCGGTGCTCGGATCGGCCACCGCAACCGCCGGGGCCTTGGCGACCGGTGGCGGCGCGGGGGCTGGCTGGGCGACCTGCTTGCCGCCGCCCGACAGGAGGATCACCGCGATGACGACGATCGCGGCGACGGTGGCGCTGCCGAGGATGATCATCACCAGGACGCGGCGGTCGGGGCCGCTGCGCGCGGCGGCGAACCGCGCACCGAACGACGCCATCGGATCGTAGGGCGCGTCCGGGCGTGCGGCGACCGCCTGCGCGCGATGCGCGGACGAGCGCTCGCGACCGAGGCTGCCGAGGCCGGACGGGATCGCGGCCGAGTCGCCGCGCGCCCGAAGATCAAACGTCGGATCGAACGTGGGATCCTGGCGGAGCGGCGACGGCACGTCGTTCGAGCCAGCGGGAAACTGCGCCGGGCCGGAGCCGCCGTTGTGCATCGCGGGGTGTCCGTGCTGGACGACCATCTCGGGGAACGAATCGGTCGAGGCCAGCGGGTCCCAGCCACGCCCTGCCCTGTCCGATGTCGCCGGTGCCCGGGCGAGCGCCGCCAGATCGGCCGCGCGCGGGGGCGCCGGCTCGGGCAGCGAGATGCCGGGCGACGACGACACCGGCGGCTGCAGCGGCAGGTTGTTGCGCTTGGACTTGTGCTTGGCGTCCTCGTCGTAGAGCCGGGTCTCGACGTCGTCGTCATCCCATCCGGCGTCGGTCGGGCGATGGCGCCCCTTGCCGAGGCGAGGCCCGGCGTGCGCCGATGGCTGCGCGACCACGGGCACCGGCTGCGAGCGCGAAGGCGCCTGGGGCGGCCTGGTGACCGGCTGCGTCGGCGGCCTGCGCCCGCCGGAGCGATTCGCCGTCGAGACGCGCGAGACCGCCGGCGCGGGCTCGGGAATGGCGTCTGATAGCGGCGGCGCGGCCGCGTCGGTCGGCTCGTTGTCCGCGAGCGAGGGGACCGGGAGGCCCGCGTCCGGATCGAGCGAGCCGTGGGCCAGCGTCGGCGGGGCGAGCGGGGATGCGACGGGCGCCGCAGGCGCGGTGGCGGCAGCCGTCGCAACGGAGGGCGCCAGCGGGGGCGGCGGCGGCGCAATCACCGTCGGTGCGAGGCCAACGCCGGGAGTCGCCGGGGGCGCGGCGACCGGGCCGCTGGGCGTCGAGACGGCCGCCGCCGGGATGGGCGGAGGCACGGCCGGCGCACCCGGCCCGCTCGGCATCGGCGGGCGCAGCTGGCGATAGCTCTCGAGCTTGGCGGTCTCCTCCTCGATCTCCTTGCCAAACGTCCGCTTCATCCAGCCCGCGAGGTCCTTGCGCGAGTAGAACTCGCCCGCGGTGTAGACGAACGCCTGGAGCTCGTCGTGTAGATCGATCGCGTTCTGGTAACGCTCCTCGGGATCCTTCGCGAGCGCCTTCAGCACGATCCGCTCGAGCTCGTCGGGGATCCGGCGGTTGTACGTGGTGGGCGGCAGGATCTCGACGTTGCGAACCTTCTCGAGCGTCGAGAAGTCGCTCTCGCCGACGAACAAGCGCTCACCGGTGAGCAGCTCGTAGAGCACGATGCCGCACGAAAACACGTCGCTGCGGCGATCGATCGGAATGCCGCGGACCTGCTCCGGCGACATGTAGCCGAACTTGCCCTTGAGGATCCCCGCCTGCGTCTTCGACCCTTTGCCGGCCGCCTTCGCGATGCCGAAGTCGATGATCTTCACTTCGCCTTCGAACGAGACGAGTACGTTCTGCGGCGAGACATCGCGGTGGACGAGATGGACCTCGCGGCCGGCCTGATCGCGCTTGTTGTGCGCGTAGTCGAGGCCTTCGCACAGCTTCATCACGACGAAGCAGGCCTGCGAGACCGGCATCGGCTCGCCGAG
>DATIPJ010001170.1:0-4455 GCA_035472155.1 Kofleriaceae bacterium | reverse complement strand
CTCGCCCCACCAGCGCAGTGGCTCGCCCCACGAGCGCAGTGGCTCGCCCCACCAGCGCTGCGGCACGTCCGACGAGTGTTGCCGCTCGGCCTGCGGCGGCCCGTCGCGCCGATCCGGCGCGCCCGCAGGCTGCCAAGCACGACGGCGCCCATGCGCGCGTGGCGATCAACCACGCGGGCGACCTGCGGCCGGCGCGCGAGGCGGTCGGCCGCCGCGAAGAGCCGCTCACCGCCGAGGAGGAGACTGCCAAGCAGATCGAGAAGCTGCTGCGCGGCCCGCTGCGCTATGGCGTCACCGGTCTGTTCGTCGCCGATGCTCGCACCGGCGAGGCGCTGTTCGCGGTCAACGCCGACGACCCGCTCAACCCGGCGTCGAACGTGAAGATGATCTCGACCGCGACCGCGCTCGAGCTCCTCGGCCCCGACTTCCGCTATCCGACTCGCCTCCTCGGCGCCACCCCCGACGGCGGCGCGGTCCGCGGCGATGTCTACCTGCTCGGCAGCTACGATCCGACCCTCACGACGGCCGACCTCGACAACATCGCCAGCGCGGTCGCCGCGCGCGGCATCACCCAGATCGACGGCGCGATCGTCGTCGGCCCCGACCCGACGCGCGACGGCATCTTCCGCTCGGTCATCCCGATCGAGATCCGCGCCGGCAACGAGCCCGGCGCCGCGGTCACCGCGACCGCGCCCGCCGGGATGGACCTGATCTCGCTCCGCATCGCCGCAAAGACCTCCAAGCCCGGATCGCGCACGCGTCTCACCTTCAAGGTCGAGCCCGCCAGCGACGGCGCCGGCCACTCGCGCGTCGTCGTCAACGTCGGCGGAACGATCGCGCGCGGCCGCGAGACGATGTATCCACTCGTCACGCGCGAGCGCACCGCCGTGGCCGCCTATGCCCTGCGCACGGCGCTGCGCGCACACGGCGTCACCGTCGGCGGCGACTTCAAGGTCGCCGAGCTCGACAACTTCGTCGGAGAATCGGTCGCCGCCGGCAACCTGCCGATCGAGCTCGGCCGCCACGAGTCGCCGCGCCTCGCCCAGATCATCGCGCGCGTCAACAAGTGGAGCATCAACTGGCTCGCCGACCGCGTCATCATGACCGCCGCGGCGCTGGTCAAGCGCCAGCCGCCGTCGATGGACCTCGCCCTCTCGGCAATGTACGACTGGCTCGTTCGCCACCCGCGGATCGCCAAGGGCGACCTCCTCGTCGACACCGGCTCGGGCCTCTCCTACCACACGCGGATCTCCGCCCACGAGCTCGTCTCGATCCTGCGCAGCGCCGCCGGCTTCGAGCCCGACGGCGACAGCGCCCTCTCGCAGGCCTGGCTCAGCTCGCTCTCGGTCGCCGGCACCGACGGCACGCTCTCGAGCCGCTTCCGCGCAGGCGAGCTGCGCGGCCACGTCCGCGGCAAGACCGGTACGCTCTCCAACGCGATCGCGCTGTCCGGCATCCTCGACTTCGATCCGCAGCGACCGCTCGCCTTCTCGCTCGTCACCAACGGCGACGCGCCGCTCTCCAAGGGCTACGTCCGCCGCGCCCACGAGCAAGTCGTCGGCCTGCTCTGCCGCTACCTCGCCCGCACGCGCAAGCCCGACGCCGCCGGCCCCCCGCCCCCGCCCGTGCCCCAGGAGCTGCCGGCCGAGCCGCCGCCGATCCCCTCGACCGACCTCGAGGACCTCGAGCCTGACTCTGCCCTCGACGACGAAGCCGCCGGCCAGCGCTGATCCTCGACGACACACCCCAGAGATGACGGTCGTGTGGTGCTTGCCGCCAAAGGCGCGCGCCAAGCCTTCGAAGAAATCGAAGAAGCGATTTGCTTCATCGGAAAGGAATCACATTCGATTGTGGTGGGCATTCACCGATGACCGGCGCGGACGACACCACGTCGCGACCGGGCGCGATCGCCGCGGCGAAGGGCGGGTGCGCACATCGCAACCGCGCGGTCCACCGGTGCGCACGTCGCAACATCGCCACCGGGCGCGAGCCACCGGTGCGCAGGTCGCAACATCGCCACCGGGCGCGAGCCACCGGCGCGCACGTCGCAACATCGCCACCGGGCGCGAGTCACCGGTGCGCACGTCGCAACATCGCGAGCGGTGCGCGGATTACTTCTTCGCGGGCTTCTTGGCGCCCTTGGCGGGCTTCACGAAGCGCAGCGTGAACCGGTCGCTCGTGCCGCGCTTCTCGGCGGCCGCGCCCGGCGAGGCGTTCCAGTCGCGCGGATCGGAGGCGTTGCGCAGGACGTCGCTCTCGGCGTCGAGCTTGAAGCCCGCGGCGAGGACTTCCTTCTTGACGGCGTCCTCGTCGATGCGGTGGATGGTCTGCACGTCGCGCAGCCCGCTGCCCTGGGCCGCGCTGTGGTCGATGATGCCGTAGACCCCGCCCGGCTTGAGCGCGGCAAACACCGCGGCGTTCATCTTGGCGCGGTTGACCTTCAGCCACACGAAGTCGTGATAGTTGAGGATGCAGATCACGGCGTCGAGGTTCTTGGCGTCGGGCGGGAACGGCTTGTCCGCCGGCTGCTCGACCATCACCACGTTCTTCAGCTCGGGCTTCGCGAGCCGCTCGGTCAACGGGCCGCGCGCGAACCGGTCGAGGATCTCCTTGGTGTTCTGCGCGTAGACCTTGCCGCCCTCGCCGACCACGCGCGCCATGAGCTCGGTCGTGTAGCCGCCCGCCGAGAACAGCTCGCCGACCTTCTGGCCGGGGGCGATGTTGAAGAACGCGAGCACCTCGCCCGGCTTGCGGCCTGCGTCGAGCGCGCGGTCCTTCTCGCCGCGCTCGGGCGCCGCGATCGCATTGCGGATCGGCTCGGGCACATCGGGGCCCGGCGTGTACGCAGGCGGCTCGGGCGCGGGCGGCGGCGGCGGCGGTGTGGGCTCGGGCGCCGGCGCCGGCGCGGGCGGCTCCGCCGCGGCGGTCGGGGTCGGCTCGGCCGGTGGCGGCGCCGGGTTGGCCGGCGGCGCGCTGGACTTCGAGCCACAGGCGAGGAACATCGACGAGGCAAGCAGGGATGCAAGGAAGGCTTTCACGCGCGTACCTTAGTCAAGCCTGAGGCCGTAGGCGAGTGTTGACGCCGGGTCTCATGACCGGCACGCGAGCGAGCTGTGGCGCCAGGTCTCATGGCAGGCACGCGATGCGAGCTGTGGCGCTCGGCCCCATGACCCGGGCGAGATTCGCGCGTGGACGCCGTCTCATCGCGCTGCGCGACGCGAGCCCTGCGCCGGCGTCATTCCTCCGACGCGAACGATTGAGCGAGGCGTTCGAGCACACCCTGGTCCTCGAGGGTGGTCGTGTCGCCGCGCGCCTTCGAGCCCGATGCCACCTCGCGCAGCAGGCGCCGCATGATCTTGCCCGAGCGCGTCTTCGGGAGCGCCTCGGCAAACCTCAGATCCTCCGGGCGCGCGAGTGCACCGATCTGCGTCACCACGTGCTCACGTAGCTCCTTGGCGAGCGCCTCGTCGGCGGGCACCCCCATGCGCGGCGTCACGAACGCCACGATCGCCTGGCCCTTGAGCTCGTCCGGCCGCCCCACCACCGCGGCCTCGGCGACCTTCGGGTGCGAGACCAGCGCCGACTCGACCTCCATCGTCGACAGCCGGTGCCCGGCCACGTTGATCACGTCGTCGACGCGCCCCATCACCCAGAAGTAGCCGTCGTCGTCCTTGCGCGCGCCATCGCCGGCGAAGTAGCAGCCCTCGACCTCGCCGAAGTACGTCTTCACGAACCGTTCATGGTCGCCGAAGATCGTGCGCAGCATCGACGGCCACGGGCGCTTGATCACCAGGAAGCCGCCCTCGTTCGCCTTGCACGGCGTGCCGTCCTTGTGCACGACATCAGCCGCCACTCCGGGCAGCGGCCGCGTCGCCGACCCCGGCTTGGTCGCCGTGGCGCCCGGCAGCGGCGAGATCATGATCCCACCGGTCTCGGTCTGCCACCAGGTGTCGACGATCGGGCAGCGCGAGCCGCCGATCTTCTCGCGGTACCACATCCACGCCTCGGGGTTGATCGGCTCGCCCACGGAGCCGAGCAGCCGCAGCGACGACAGGTCGTGCTTCGCGGGCCACTGGTCGCCCCACCGCATGAACGCGCGGATCGCCGTGGGCGCCGTGTAGAAGATGTTCACGCCCCAGCGCTCGATGATCTGCCACAGCCGATCCGGCCCGGGCTGATTCGGCGCGCCCTCGTACATCAGCGTCGTCGCGCCGTTCGCGAGCGGGCCATAGACCACGTAGCTGTGCCCGGTCACCCAGCCGATGTCCGCCGTGCACCAGTACACGTCATCGTCGCGCAGGTCGAACACCATCTTCGTCGTGTACGCCGCGTAGGTCAGGTAGCCGCCGGTCGTGTGCAGGATGCCCTTCGGCTTGCCGGTCGTGCCGCTGGTGTACAGCGTGAACAGCGTATGCTCGCTGTCGAATGCCTGCGGCTGGTGCCGCGGCGACGCGC
>DATIPJ010001169.1:0-3435 GCA_035472155.1 Kofleriaceae bacterium | reverse complement strand
GTCAACACCGCGGTCGGCGGATACGGCCGCACCGTCAGTGGGGCGGGCTTGGACGGAAGCCCGAACGCGACGTCGAACATGCGCGCCTGGCCCGTGCTGCCGCCAGGGCCCACCAGCGCGTTGCGCAAGGCGAGCAGCACGCTGGCGAGCTCCGCGGCCTCGAGCACCGACGGAAACATCGTGATCCGGCAGCGAAAGCCGAGCAGCGCGGCCTCGGCGGTCACCTCCCGTAGCTCGACCACCTCGGCCCCGTTCGTCAACGGTCTCGCGGGAGGGTCCGCCGCCGTGTTGCCCTCGGCGCGCGCCATCGTCATCGCAGCGCTGATCTCGATCGCCTCCATCACCGCCGCCGCCGTCGCCGGCCCCATGGGCCGGCCCATGGTCGCCCGCGCACCCGCCTCGGCGATCGCGGCAGCCGCGGCCGCCCGCACTTCCTCCTCTGCGAGAGCGATCGCCGCGGCACGCGCCCGCGCTTCTTCCTCGGCGCTCGTCATCGCCGCGGCACGCGCACGCGCTTCCTCCTCGACGCTCGCCGGTGCGCCGTCCCCGGCGCTCGACGCCTTGGCGCGCGCACCCTCCTCTGCCTGATCCTCGTCGGACGAACCAGGCAACGTCCCCGCCTCATCATCCTCGTCGGACACGCCGGGCGGCGTCGCGTTCTCGATCCTCGATGGCGCGGCTGCTGCGTGCCCTGCCGCTGGATCGCGCTCGCCGGTCGGCTCGTCGTCCCCCGATTCTTCGTCGTCCGCTTTGGCGCCTCCCTTGAGTACCTCGTCCGCGACCACGCGGGCGGCGATCACGCGGCGGCGGGCCGTGACGTAGCTCTCTCCGGTGCGCGCCTGTCGCAGTCGCACCCGGCGCTTCAGGTCTCGCTTCGCTGTCATGTCTCTCCTCGTGCCTGTCGGCGCCGCGCGGCGATCCCATGCATCACCTTGCGGTGAGAAGACGACATCGTTCGATCTACCCGAGGAGAGGACTCCCCTTTGCCCTCGTCGTGCGACCGGGGCATGGGCCGGTCGTCGAAGGTCGTGCGCGAGCAGGACGCAAGTCCAAGCTATCAGCGCGCTGCGTCGAATGCCAGCGGGACCGACCGGCGGGTCGGCCGTCCGTCGTGCGGTGCGCCGGCGCGTGCGTGGTAGGGTTCGCGCGATGTCGGCCCCGAGCTTCTCCCTGACTCCCGGCAAGCGCGTCCTGTACCTGACCAAGGACCCCGACAAGATCCGGCAGCAGCTGGCCGGCACGCTGACGCTCACGATGAACGACGTGTCGCCCGAGGACCTGCTCGACGACATCAACACCGACGCCATGACCCCGGCCTGGGTGTGCTTCGACTACGACCCCGCCGAGATCGCGAAGAACTCGTACGCCGGCCTCATCGTCGGCGGGCAGCGCCTGTTCCCGCCCAATGCGCTCTCGGGCGGCGGCTTCGAGGTGATCGTCTCGGGCGCGCAGAAGGGCGTCGGCTCGAGCCGCGAGACCGCCGCGCAGTGCGAGGTGTTCTCCGGCAGCCGGCTCGCGATCGCGTCGTCGTTCGCGCCGATCCACGCGCGCAACAACATCAACATCGGCCAGCGGATGGGCGACCACGAGATGCTGCGCCGGCTCGAGGGCGGCGAGTCCATCCCGCTCGACGAGTTCACCCGCGGCCACGATGCGATCACCGCGCTCATCATCGAGAGCGGCGGCCTCCTGCCGTTCTGCGCCCGCCTCGCCAGGGGCGAGGTCACCGTCCCGCCGACGGGCACCGGGCCGCGCCCGATGAACCTGACCGAGAAGATCCTCGCCGCCAAGCTGGTCCCCGGCCAGGGCAGCCACGTCAAGCCCGGCGACGCCGTGATGGTCAGGGTCGACACCGGTTACTCGCACGAGTTCACCACCGCGCAGGTCGACAAGTTCCTCGTCGACGAGTACGGCGCCGGCTACCAGCTCAAGGACCCGGGCCGGTTCGCCGTGTTCGAGGATCATCTCATCTACGCCACCGGCGTGCCCGCGATGGCCAAGTACGCCGACAAGATCCAGCAGCTGCGCGACATGCAGCGCGCGTTCGCCGAGCGCACCGCCGTGCGCAACTTCTCTGCCGTCGACGGCGTGTCGCCCGGCATCTGCCACCAGGTCGCGCGCGAGCAGCTGATCGACCCGGGCGACTTCGTGCAGGCGACGGATTCGCACACCTGCATGGGCGGCGCGTCGGGCGCGCTGTCGTGGGGCGTGGGCGCCACCGAGTACGCCGCGCTCATCTACTGGGGTGTGACCCCGATCGCCGTCCCCGAGGCGATCCGCTTCGAGCTCACCGGCACGCTGCCGCCCGGCACGTCGGCCAAGGACGTCATGCTCTTCATCCTCGCGACCTACGCCAAGCGCGAGGACACCCTCAACCGCGTGATGGAGTTCGGCGGCGACGGCCTGTTCGCACTCTCGCCCGACGAGCGCGCCACCCTCGCCAACATGGCCACCGAGTGCTCGGCGCGCGGCGCCGTGATGGAGGTCGACGACACCATGCTGCGCTGGATCGCCGAGCGCCGCGGCGGCCCGGGCACCCTCGACGACAAGATCGCCGCCCTGCGCAACAAGGTCGTCACCGCCGACGCCGGCGCCGAGTATGCCGGCGGCGTCCACCCGATCGATCTCTCCAAGATCCAGCCCATGGTCGCCACCCCGGGCGATCCGGATCACGGTATCGCGAGCGACCCCAAGAACGGCGCGCTCATCCCCGAGATCGGGCACGTCAAGATCGACATCGCCTACGGCGGCTCGTGCACCGCCGGCAAGCGCGACGACATCGACATGTACGCGCGCGTGATGGCCGAGGCCGAGCGCGCCGGCAAGAAAGTCGCCGACGGGGTGAAGTTCTTCATCCAGTTCGGCTCGCAGGAAGTCGAGGCCTACGCGCGCGACCACGGCTATACCGACCTATTCCGTCGCACCGGCGTCGAGGTCATCAAGCCCGGCTGCGGCGCCTGCATCGGCTGCGGTCCGGGCGTCAGCGACCGCGGCGATCAGGTCACCGTGTCCGCGATCAACCGCAACTACAAGGGCCGCTCGGGCCCGGGCCGCCTCTACCTCGCCTCGCCGCTCACCGTCGCCGCCTCCGCAGTCCGCGGCGAGATCGTCGAGTACCGCGACGGCATGTTCGGCAAGCCGTAGCGCTTCGCCGTCGCCGCTCGATCTAGCCGCGCTGGCCGATCCAGCCGCGGTGGCGGAACCACAGCATGATGCTGCCCGCGACCACGGCCATGAGGATCAGCGCGCCTGGATAGCCCCACACCCAGTCGAGCTCGGGCATGTGCTTGAAGTTCATGCCGTAGAGCCCGACGATGAAGGTCAGCGGCAGCATCGTCGTCGACATCAGGGTCAGCGACTTCATGATCTCGTTCATCCGGTTCGACTGCACCGAGAGATAGGCGTCGAGCGCGGAGGTCACGAGGTCGCGATAGC
>DATIPJ010001168.1:0-12460 GCA_035472155.1 Kofleriaceae bacterium | reverse complement strand
GCCTCGGCACCGCGTCCGCCGCGATCGATGTCGATCGCTCGCACGGCCGCGCGCGGCCACTCACGCGCGGCGGTCTTTGCCAGCGCTCCGAGGCCACCGAGCCAGGCTCGATCGCCTGCGCTCCCCGACAGACCGAAGTCGCCGCCGAGGTCCTCGACGGTGACGAACGTACCGCCGCGAGCCTGGAAGCGACTCGCCACCTCGCGGGCCCGCTCGAGCGCCGTGCGATGGACTGCCATCGCGTCATCGACCGAGGCGGTCGTGCGTAGGCCGCCCAGGAACACGACCGCGCTCGCGTCCTCGGGCACCGCATCGACCACGCCGGCATCGAGCCCCTGGGCTCGCAGCCGGGCGACCAGCGCCTGCGCGACACCGCCGCCATCCTCGGTGACCGCGATGCGCTCGCCGACGAGCCCCGGCATCGCCAGCCCGACGGCCGGAGCCGCGATCGCGCACGGCGAGAACCTCGCCGTTCCGGCGAAGACCTGCTGACGTGCCGCAATCCCCTCGCTGCCCGCGGCGAACGCCTGATCACGTTCCACGACACCGTCGGCGCTCCTCGCGTGCCCCTCCCTGCGGCGCGCGACGCCATCGGTGCTCGGCTCGCTGGCAGCGCCACGATGGAGGAACGCCACGATCGCGCGGAGCGTGCGCAGCGTGGCCATGTGCGCGGGCTCCACCTCCGGGAGGCCCGGCGCGCGCTCGCGAATCGCCGAGAGAATCTCGACGCGTTTGATCGAATCGATCCCGAGGTCGGCCTCGAGGTCCATCGAGGGGTCGATCATCTCCGCCGGGTAGCCGGTTTTCTCGGCCACGACCGTGAGCAGCAGGGCCTCGAGATCGAGTGGCGCTGCGGACAGCGGCGAGGATGGCGATGCAGGCGGCGATGCGATCGGCGATGCCGGCGGCGATATCGCGGGCGGCGATGGCGTCTGCACCGGCACGAGGGCCGCGCCGAGGGCCACCGAGCCTGTCAGCGCAGCTCCGCTCGACAGGTGAGCCGCTTCAAAGGCGCGCAGAAACGCCATGTGACTCTCTGCCATCAGTCGCTGGTATTCCATCTGCGCGTGAATGAGCGACTCGGCGATCGCAGGCGGGACCGTCGTCGAGGGGGACGGCGCGGCGGTCACGGCGGATGCTGCGGCTGGTGGCATGGGGGGTGGACCGGGCTTGCCGTAGTTGACCCCCGAGACGCGAACGCGAAACCCCGAGGATGGGGTCGGGTGCTCGTCGGCGTCGGTGGGCTCGTCGCGCCAGTAGCGCGCGAAGTCGATGGGGATCCCTGCGGCGGCGAGGCGGCCGAGGGCGTCCCAGAGCGCGCTGACGCCGTGCTTGTCGGGCGCGTCGACGGCGACTGCCGTGTGCGGACGGTCGCCGAGGCAGCGGCCGACGAGGCGCGTGAGCACGCCCGACGGGCCGACCTCGAGGAAGACGCGCGCGCCGGTGGCGTACATGGCCTCGAGCTGCTCGGCAAAGCGGACGCGCGCCGCGACCGCGCACGCCAGCTGATCGCGGACCGCCGCGGGCGCGTCGGGGTACGGCGCAGCGGTGACGTTGGAGAACACGGGGATGCGCGGCGGGCTCAGGTGGACGCCGTCGAGAAAGCCGCGGAACGGAGCGCAGGCGCCGGCGACGAGCGGCGAGTGGAAGGCGGTCGAGACGGGGAGCCGGCGCGCGTCGATCTTGGCCGCGGCGAGCGCACGCTCGACGGTCGCGATCGCGGTCAGCTCGCCGGAGAGCACGACCTGCGCGGGCGCATTGTGGTTGGCGATGACCACGCCCTCGCAGCTCGCGGCGAGGCGCTCGACGGTCGACAGCTCGGCCGCGACCGCGAGCATGGCGCCCGAGCGGGTACCGGCCGCCGCGACCAGCTCGCCGCGCCGGCGCGCCACTGCGACGAGGTCGCGCGCGTCGAGGGCGCCGGCGACCCCGAGGGCGGTGACCTCGCCGAGGCTGTGGCCGCCGACCAGATCGGGCGCGAGGCCAAAGCGCGCGAGGACGCGCACCATGGAGAGGCTGGTGGTCGCGATCGCCGGCTGCGCCCATTCGGTGGCGGTGAGCGCGCGCAGGAGCTGCTCGCCGGCGCCGTTGCGCAGCGGTGCGGGCGGGTGGGCGCGCTCGGCGATGCGCGGGTCGACGCCGGCGGCGAGGTCCCACTCGGCGAGCGCAGCTGCAAAGTGAATCGCCAGATCGCCGCCCATGCCGACGTACTGGCTGCCCTGTCCCGGAAACAGGAACGCGATCTTGCCGCCATCCCCCGTGCCGGCAGCGCCCGCACCGGCATGGATCCCGCGCGGCGACGAGAACGATGCGCGCGTCGCGAGGAGGTCGGCGGCGGTGGCGAGCTTGGCGGCGAGATCCGCGACGTCGCTGGCGACGATCGCGAGGCGGGCCGGCGCGGCGGGATCGAATGCCAGCTGCGTGCGCCGCGCGATGCGCGCCAGGTCGTCGGTGGCGGGCGAGCGTACCGGTGCTGCTTTCTCACGGGCGTGCCGCCTCGCAATGCCGGATGGATCGTCGCTCGGATCTGCGCGCGTCGGTGTCGCTGCATCGGGGCGCTCGGAATGGGTACCGGCGGTATCGCGCGCGAGGGCGCGGCAGGCGTCGGCGAGGGAGCGCGGATCGGCGGCGGCGAGGAGGATGAGCTCGGTGGGGAGCGCACGCGTGCGGGGCGGCCGCGGCGCGGGACCGCCGTACTCCTCGAGGGCGGCATGGAAGTTGGTGCCGCCGAAGCCGAACGAGCTGACGGACGCGCGCCGCGGGTGCGCCGGGCCGCGGATCCAGGGCCGCGCGGTGGTATTGAGGTGGAACGGGCTGTCGTCGATGCGCAGGGCGGCGCTCGGGGCCTTGACCTTGATCGTGGGCGGGAGGACGCGGTGGTGGAGCGCGAGGACGGCCTTGATGAGGCCGGCGGCGCCCGCGGCGGCCTTGGTGTGGCCAATCTGGCTCTTCACGGAGCCCAGGGCGCAGCGCTGCGGGGGTGCGCCCGCGGCCTCGAAGACGTCGCGCAGGGCGGCGAGCTCGGCGGCGTCGCCGGCCTTGGTGCCGGTGCCGTGGGCCTCGAGGAGCTCGACGGTGTTCGGGCCGTAGCCCGCGCGTTCGTAAGCGCGGCGCAGGGCCAGGGCCTGGCCGGCCGGCGCGGGGGCGTAGATGCTCTTGGCGCGGCCGTCGGAGGACGACCCGATGCCGCGCAGGACGGCATAGATGGCGTCGCCGTCGCGCTCGGCGTCGGCGAGGCGTCGGAGGGCGAGCATGCCGATGCCCTCGCCGAGCATGGTGCCATCGGCGTCGTCGGCGAACGGGCGGCAATCCCCGCTCGGGGACAGGGCCTGGGTCTGTGCGAAGCACATGAACATCAGGATGTCGTTGAGGGTGTCGACGCCGCCGGTGAGGACGAGGTCGGAGCGCCCGAGGGCGAGCTCGTTGGCGGCGACATCGACCGCGGCGAGCGAGCTCGCACAGGCAGCGTCGACGACGGTGTTGGTGCCGCCGAGGTCGAAGCGGTTGGCGATCCGACCGGCGACGACGTTGCCGAGCAGGCCCGGAAAGGTGCTCTCCTGCCACGGGACGTACGAGGCCTCGAGGACGCCGCGGACGCGCGCGATGTCGGGCTCCTCTAGGCCCGCCGAGCGCATGGCGCGCTCTGCGAGCGGGATCTGGAGGCGCCCGGCCATGTGGGCGACGAGCTCGGTGGCCGACGCAACGCCGAGGACGACGCTGATGCGGCTGCGGTCCATCGACTCCCAGCGGCCGCGGGTCGCCTCGCGCAGGACGCACCGGGCGACGACGAGGGCGAGCAGCTGAGACGAATCGGTGGCGGGCAGGAGGTTCGGCGGCAGGCCGAGCTCGAGCGGCGCGAGCTCGACCTCGGGAACGAAGCCGCCGCGCGCGGTGTATACCTTGTCGGGGGTGCCCGGCCGCGGATCGAAGTAGTCCTCGCGCAGCCAGTGGGTGCGCGGGACGTCGGTGAGCCGGTCGGCGCCCTCGAGCAGGTCGCGGTAGAAGGCCGCGACGCTGCTCGCACCCGGGAAGATGCCGCCGAGGCCGACGATGGCGATCGGAACGGAGGGCGCGGTCACGCCAGGCGCCTCGGGCGAACGCAGAAGGCGTCGGCTGGTAGCGAAACGCCCGCGGTTCGCAGCTGATGGACGCGGGTCAGCACGGCGGCGCCCTCGAGGAGATTGCGCCCGATCTGCGCGACGGTGCGCTGGTCCGGATCCTCGAGGAAGCTGCCCCGGACCCAGCGGTTGAAGGCGCCCATGGCGGGCCCGCACCAGATCTGATAGTGAGCGCGGCGCGCGGTCTCGCCGGTGATGGCCCAGCGGCTCGACTTGCCGAGGTACCACCGGAACACGAGGGCCATACGGTGCTTGGCGTCGGCGTGCGCGCGGTCGCACTGGGCGGGGTCGCGCTGCGCCCAGTACGCGAGGGTCTCGCGCAGCACGGCGTCGAGCGAGGTGCCGAAGATCTTCTTCTCGAGCTCGCGCGTCACGGGCTCGGGGAGCTCGTCGAGCGAGGCGTGCGCGCGGTAGAGGTCGTGGAGGCGGTTGGCGCGCGCGGCAAACAGGCTGCCGCGCCGGAGGACCTGGAGCTTGACGCCCAGCTCGAACATGTCGGCGGCCGCGGCCATCGCGACGTCCGCCAGGTCGGCCTCGGCGAGCATGCGCTTGGCGTCGGCCGAGAGGCCGGACTCGACAGCGGCCTGGTTGACCGACCCGGTCATCACGTAGGCCGCCCCGAGGGCGAACGCCGCAGCGACGGCGCCCGGTGCGCCCAGGCCGCCCGCGGCACCGACGCGGATCGCGCCCGGCGTGCCCAGATCTGCTTCGATCTCGTCGCGCAGGCCGAGCATGACCGGCAGCAGCACGCCCAGCGGGCGGTTGTCGGTGTGGCCGGCGGAGTCGGCCTCGACGGTGACGTCGGTCGCGAGCGGGATGCGCGACGCCAGGTCGGCCTCGGCGTCGGTGAGCTGGCCGCGCGTGCGAAGCGCGTCGAGGACGGCGGCCGGCGCGGGGCTCATGAACAGGCGCGCGACCTCGGGCCGCGAGACCTTGGCGAGCACGAAGTGGCGGCGCGCGATCCGGCCGCCGGTGACGTGGAGCCCGGTGGCGGCGAACCGCACGACGTTCGGGGTCAGCGCCATGAACGCCGACGCTTCCACGCGCCGCACGCCGCGGCGAAGGTACAGATCGGTGACCGTTGCCTCGAGAGCGGGCTCGCTGGGCGAGTGGATGAGGTTTGCGCCCCACGGTGCATCGCGCCCCTCGAGCGCGCGCTCGATCGCCGTGAGACCGGCCTCCACCTCGTCGGGTGCAAGGCCGGCGGCGCCGTAGAACCCGAGCATGCCGGCGCGCGCGACCTCGACGACCAGGCGCGGGGTCGCGATGCCATTGGCCATCGAGCCGGTGGCGTACGGAAAGCGGACACCATGGGCCTGCGCGAAGCCGCGGTCGCCCAGCCACTCGGGATAGAGCGGCGGCAGCCAGCCGACGAGATCGCCGTCGCTGTCGCCGCCGTCGACGACTGCGTTGCCCGCGGCGCCGAGGCCGACGCGGATCGCATCCGTTGCGCGATCGCGCACGATCCGGAGCGGCTCACGGATGTGATGCAGCGCGGCGATGTCGATCACGTGGGCCCCCGATCTCGTCCACCGCACATACCATCCACCGCACATCCAACAACAAGATTGCACCCTAGCATCGCGGCTCGACGAGCGCTCGAGATCGCGGCCGGGGCCGCGGAGCTGCTCGCCGGCATGTGCTAGCGTCGTCGTCGGGGATGCCAACCCATCGGGCCATCTTGGTGGCGGTCGCGCTTGCTGCGGGATGTGCACCTCCGCGCATGGTCGAGCCGCCGCTGCCAGCGCACGACGAGACGCGGCTCTCGCACGGGCAGCATGCACAGGTCGCATGCAGCGACTGCCATCGTGGGGCCGCGCGCCCCGGCGCCGACGAGCACCGCCCGTGTGACGACCCGGCGTGCCACCGCAAGGCGTTCACCGCCGAGCCGACGCGGCTGTGCGAGGTTTGCCATACCAAGGTCACTGCCGGGCCCCTGGTCGCGCCGCTCAAGCCGTATCCGATTCAGGATGCATGGCAGGCCGAGCCGTCGCGGTTCTCGCACCGCCGCCACCTCGACGCGCGCGCGATGGAGGACCGCGTCGGGTTCCATGTCACCTGCACGGATTGCCATACGCGCGGCGACGTGGACCTCGCCCGCCCCGACCACGCGACCTGCACGCGCTGCCACGCGGCCGAGGTCGCGCTCGCCCGTGCGCCCAGCATGAACGACTGCCGCGCCTGCCACGAGACGACGACGCGCCCCCGCACGCGCAACCGCTTGATCCGCGACGACCTGCACTTCGACCACACGCGGCACCGGACGGACCGGCGCGGCCAGGTGATCCGCTGCGAGGAATGCCACGCGCGCACCCAGGCCGCGAACGAGTACCGCGACCACGCCGCGCCGCAGGTCGAGAACTGCGTGGGCTGCCACGATGACTCCGAGCGCACGCCGACCAGCTTGCGGATGCGGATCTGCGAGACCTGCCACCGCCGGCGGGCCGAGACGCTGACCTCGATCGCGCCGCGCAACCACCTGCCGCTGACCGAGCGCCCGCTCGATCACACGCTCGCCTTCCGCCGCGATCACACCGGCGCCGCCGAGCGCGACGCCCAGCGCTGCGCAGCGTGCCACACGCAGATGTCGGGCAACCCGAAGCAGGCGTGCGACGAGTGTCACCAGACGATGCAACCGGCGGATCACCGGATCACGTGGCGCGAGCTCGATCACGGCGCCGAGGCGGCCGCCGACCGCGAGCGCTGCGCGCGCTGCCACGTCGTCGAGTTCTGCACCGCCTGCCACCGCCAGCGCCCGCGCTCGCACGGCTTCGCGGGCTCGTTCATGACCGAGCACGGCCAGCTCGCGCGGTTCAACGTGCGCCCGTGCCTGACCTGCCATGGCGAGTCGTTCTGCGCCGAGTGCCACGCGACGACGCCCCGCGCCCCGCGCGCCCTGCCGCGAGGCCGACCGTGAGGTGCGCGGGCTCGCTCGTGCTCCTCGTCGCCGGTGTTGCGGGCTCCGCGCGCGCCGAGCCGCAGCTGCAGCTGACGCACGAGCCGCCGCCGCGCCACCTGAGGATGCGCCCGCGCACGGCGGCCGCCCCTGCCCCGACGGCACCCGCGCCGCGCGCCGCGCCACCGACGCCCCCGGCGCCGCCGCAGCTCTCGCAGATCGATCCGGCGGGCGACGAGCTGGCGGCGCTGCGCGACGTGCGCGAGCCGGTGTCGTTCAGCCTGACGATCGGCTACCAGGTCGATGGCGCGCGGCCGTCGGGCAAGGGCTCGCTCGATCTGCCGGTGCAGGTCGGGCGCGATTACGATGCGCTCCGGTCGTACGGCTTCGGCGAGCTGTTCTTCAGCACGCGCGGCGTCGCGCTCGATAGCCTGTCGTCGTACTTCTCGCTCAGGCTCGACGCCGCGCAGCGCGGGACGTTTCACCCGCCCGAGCCCGAGCCGCCCGGGCGCATCGCGCCGCCGATCGCGACCTGGTTCGAGCGCAACACGTTCGAGGTCCGCACCGGCTGGGGCGAGATGAAGGACTTCCTGCCGCGCAGCTGGGGGCTCCGCAAGCTCCGGCTGCGCGCCGGTAGCCAGTACGTCTACGGGCCGTGGGTGCTGCACATCGACGGCGCGCTGGTCGCGTACGACGGCGACATCGTGACAGCGACGGCGTACGGGGGTGGCCGCCACGCCGATTACACCGTCGACCTCGCGAACGAGCGCTACGTGGTCGGCGGCGCGTCGGCGCGCATCGACCTGCGGCCGCTGGTGGCGCTGCCGATCGCGCTCACCGGCGAGACGCTCCAGGTCCAGAGCTTCGTCGCCGGACAGCCCGACAGCGCGCACCGTCAGGTCGAGATCGACTGGCAGCCGCGGCGCGACTTCACGCTGTTCGCGCAGGTCCGCACGCTCGACGACCACATCGCCAACGAGCGCATGCAGCTGCGCGTGCGCTACCGCGATGTCACCAACATCGTGGTCGACGTCATGCGCCGGCTCGACAACGACTGGCGGTGGGACCCGTCGCTGATCGCCGCCGACGACCCGACCGCCGCGCGGCGCTACCTCGACCTCGGGCCGGTGCTGCCGCAGATCATCGCGTCGCTGCGCGGCGGCACGCTGATCGCCGAGAACGTCGACCTGTTCGCGCGCACGACGGTCGCGGCCGACCTGACGAAGACCGACGACGCGAAGAGCAGCTTCTCGGCGGCGTACTTCGAGGCCGGCGGCGCGCTCGAGCTCCGGCTGCGCCGGCAGATCGCCGTCGGCGCCAGCGTGCTCAGCCGCCAGACGCGCCGCGACGACGTCGCGCTCGGCTCGATCATCGACGTGCCCGGCACGCCGGACCCGCTGCCGGTGAGCTCGACGACCGGCGAGCAGGGCTTCACCGAGATCGGCGGGCGCGTGCGGATGTCGCTCGGTGCGCGCCGGTTCTCGACGATGCTCGAGGTGTACGGCCGCCGAACGACGTACGCCGAGACCTACCGCAGCGTGACCGAGCCGATCGACATCCGCGACGTGCGCGGCGGCGGGCGAGTCACGGTCGACGCGTGGATCGGCAAGCGGCTGCGGCTGTTCGCGTCCTACGATCTGTCGAGCGCGATCGAGTTCTCGCCCGACATCACGAGCTACAAGAGCCTGCGGCTCACGATGACCGGGGTGTACTGATGCGCCAGATCACCGCGCTCGCCGGGCTCGCCGCGCTGGTCGCGGCTGCCGCGGCCGTCGCGCTCGCGGCACCTCCCGGCGTCGCGGCCGGCGGCAGCGCGGTCGGCTTCGACCACCTGGTCCACGATCGCAACATCGTCGTGGCAGGAGGCGAGTCACCGGCGTGCCTGCGCTGCCATGCGATGAAGGCCGGCGTGCTCGTCGGGCGGCCCGGCCACGCGGCGTGCTTTGGCGCGTGCCACGGTGCGCGCCCGGCGCCGGGTGAGCGCCCCGGCGACCGCATCAAGGTCTGCACGGCCTGTCACGCCGAGGCACAGCTGGCGCCGGGCGCGCGCGGCGCCGTCGACTATCCGCCGTACAAGATCGAGCGCGACTTCTCGATCGCCCTGGGCCACAAGCGCCACCGCGCGGTCGCGTGCGCGCAGTGCCACACCGGCAAACCGGCGCGCGGGCATGCGCGCTGCGCGGGCTGCCACGACGGCAGCGGCGCGAGCAGCCGCGGGCCGGCGATGACCGCATGCGCGGGCTGTCACACGCCCGCCGTCGGTGCGCCACTGCCGCCCCGGATCCGCCACGCCGAGATCAGCGCCGTCGGTGCGTTCTCGCACGGCAAGCACGCCGCGCGCGGCGGCGATGGCGCGCGCTGCGCGACCTGCCATCGCGCGGTGCTGGCCACCGACGACAACCTCCTGCCCGCCCCGGACGCAGCGAGCTGCGCCGCCGCGCGCTGCCACGACGGCGCCGCCGCGTTCCCGCTCACCGCGGCCTGCACGCGCTGCCACGTCGACCCCAACCTGCCCGGCTTCAAGGTCGAGCGGCCCGAGGCGCGGTACTCCCACGCGACCCACGCCGAGGTCGGCAAGCCGTGCGCGACCTGCCACCCGCTCACCCGCGGCGGCGAGGTCGCCGTCGCCGGCCACGCGCCATGCGCGCCGTGCCACGCCGAGGACTTCGGCCGCCGCGAGCCCACGATCTGCGGCGCCTGCCACAACGGCACCGAGCCATGGCGCGCGCTGGTCGCCGATCGCGGCCCGCCCGAGCGCACCGAGTTCGGCGCGATGCTCGATCACGCCAAGCACCCTGCGCCGTGCGCGACCTGCCACAACCTGAACACGCCGGCCGAAGAACTTCGTCCGCCGCGCGGACATCGCGCCTGCACCGGCAAGGCGTGCCACGCGATCGCCAGCGGCCCGGCGCCCCGGCTCGCCGCGTGCGAGGCCTGTCATCGACGATCTCTGGTGGTCGATCGCCAGACCGCGCGTCGCAACGCGGTGTGGTCGGTGCGCAGCAAGTTCGATCACAGGTCCCATGCAGGGCGCGCCGGCGCCGAGCGCTGCGAGACCTGCCATGTCGAGCTCGGCCCCGACGTCGTCGGGCTCGCGACACCACCCAAGGCGACCTGCGCGCCCTGTCACGACGGCACCACCGCGTTCAAGCTCACCGGCACGACGTGCACGCGCTGCCACCAGGGAGCGAGGCGATGAGCGAAGCGAGCGACACCCGCGAGGTGAGCGGACCGATGTCGCGCGCGCATCGCGCGTATGCGATCGCCATGTGCGCGATCATCGGCGGCGCGTTCGCCTATGCCGCGTGCGACTGGGGCCACTGGCCGCACCTCGTGTATTTGCCGATCGCGCGCCGCATCGTCCTCGAGCCCGGGGGCGCGGTCGCGATTCATTACGTCGGCCTCGTCGCGTGGGGCCTCGGCGGCTTTTGCACCGGCGCGCTCGCCGGTGCAGCGCTGTGCCGCATCGCGCCGCGCACATGGTCGCCTCGGGTGTATTCGCTGTTTGGCGCGTGGGCGATCACCGCGATCGCGCTCGCGGGATTTTATTTCACCTGGAGCCTGTGGCCGTGGTGATCGATCGCCGCGTCGGTCGCGTGTAAGGCGCGGCGCGCGACGCGCGTTGAAGGGCCAAACACGGCGAGCGCTGGCTGCACGACGCGGCGCGCTCGACGTCGCGAAAGGTGATCATGTCGTTTGCGAAGCGGGTGCGCCGGCACCCTTGGACGTCGTCTGCCCTTCTGGTCGCTTCTGTGCTCTTCGCCGTGGCCGGCTGCGCGGGCGGCTCCGCCAAGCGCGCCGCCGCCGGGGTTGCGCCCGCCACGGCGCAGTACGGCGAGCCCAGCCACGCCACGATCGAGCAGCGCGCGCCCGCCCCCGAGCGCCCGGGCCTGGGCACGTCGTGGGGCGAGACCGTATCCTCGCCGCTCACGATCATCCCGTTCGAGCGCGCGAGCGCAGCGCCGTGGGCCGAGGTCGCGCTGCACTACAACGACGCCGAGGGCGTGGCCGCCCACGCGCGGTACCTCGACGCGCAGCCCGAGCCGATCGAGCTGTTGGCGGGCGATGGCGCGCTGTCGGTCTCGCTCGTCGACGAGGACGGCCACATGCTGCCCGGGCTGACCGCGGGCGGCCGCACGCTGATCGTCGGCGAGGATGGCGCGCGCTACCGCATCGTCGTGCACAACGCGACGGACGCCCGGTTCGAGATCGTGGCCTCGGTCGACGGCCTCGACGTCATGGACGGCCAGCCCGCCGATCCGAACCGCCGCGGCTACCTCCTCGATCCGCACGGCACGCTCACCATCGACGGATTTCGCACGTCGGACCGCGCGGTCGCTGCGTTCCGTTTCGGCCGGGTTGCAGATTCCTACGCAGCACAGACCACCGGTGATCGCAACGTCGGAGTCATCGGCATGGCGATCTTCGCCGAGCGCGGTGCGGCATGGTCGCGCCGCGAGATCGATCGCCGCGACAGCGCCGATCCATTTCCGCAGCGTGGGTACGCGATGCCCCCGCGATAACGGCGCCTCGCTGGAGCGCGAACCGCGCGCCGCAGCGCCGCATGGTCCGGACATTCAGTCCCCGCCGCATTACGCTCCACGCGCGCCGTTGGTTGCGCGCGCCGCGACCTGCGATCTTTGGTGTAGCGCGTCCGGGTGGACGACTGGAAGCGCCACACATGCGTCGAAGATCGCCGTGTCACCTGCGAGCCGGCCTGCGGATCTCATGACCGCGGAGCTGCGCGTCGACGTCTGCGTCATCGGCGGCGGTCCGGCGGGCGCGGTGCTCGCGCGACGGCTCGCGATGCTCGGCCACGCGGTCGCCGTCGTCGAGCGCAGCGCGCATGGCGCACGCGTGCGCGGCGAGATCATGCCCGCGGCAGGATGGCCGGTACTCGATCAGCTCGGCATCACGCACGAGGTGCTCGAGACCGGCGCGCGGCCGATCCATCGCTCGCTGGTCGCGTGGAGCGAGGACGCGCTGTCGATGCGCGAGCACGATGTGCCGCTGCTCGCCGTCGTGCGGCCGCGGCTCGACGCAGCGTTGCTCGGGCTCGCGCGCCGCGCAGGCGCCACCGTGCTCCAGCCCGCCACCGCCGCCGGCGCACGCCGCGAGCGCGACGGATGGCTGATCGCCGTCGAGCACGGCGGCCAGGTGCGCGAGGTGCGCGCGCAGGTGCTCGCCGACGCCAGCGGCCGCGCGGCGTGGCGGCGCACCGGGCGCGAGACGCTGTCGCCGCGCACGTCCGCGATGCGCGGCATGTGGGCCGGGCGGCTCCTGCCCGCCGAGGCGCGGCTCGAAGCGGTCGACGACGGCTGGCTGTGGGGCGCACCGGTCGGCCCCGAGCGCTACGCGGTGATGGCGATCGTCGACGGCGACACGCCGGTCGGGCTCGGCCGCTACCTGGGCTCCCTCGGCGCCTCGCAGCTGTTCCGCGAGCTCG
>DATIPJ010001167.1:0-3974 GCA_035472155.1 Kofleriaceae bacterium | reverse complement strand
GAGGGCGGGCCGCTGCCGCCGTGGTATCGCGACGCGGGGTATCCGTTCCGCGACATCGGCGTGCACTGCCTGTATCTGATGCAGGCGCTGCTCGGGCCGATCGAGGAGGTCGAGGCCGAGTGGAGCTCGCTCGGCGGCGATCCCAACCTGGCGTTCGACGAGTGGCGCGCGATGGTGCGCTGCGCGCGCGGGCTGGGGCAGTTCCAGCTGACGTACAACACGCGGCCGCTGCAGTCGCAGCTGATCATCCACGGCACGAAGGGCGTGCTGCGCGTGGACCTGTTCGCGATGTTCCATGGCAAGCGGGCGAACACGCCGCTGCCCAAGGCGGCCGAGCGGCTGGTGAACGCGTTCGTCGACTCGATCGGGCCGATGATCGACGTGCCGATCGGCGTGTGGAAGTTCGTGCGCAAGGAAGTCCAGGCGTATCAGGGGCTGCGCGACCTGGTGGCGGACTTCTATCATCGGCTCGCAGCCGGCGAGCCACCGCCGGTGTCGGTCGACGACGCGGCGCAGGTGGTGCACTGGGTCGAGAAGGTCGCGCGCGCCGCCGACACCGAGCACAAGATGCGCCTCGAACAGTACACGCTGTCCGACAAGGTGCCGTACCTGGTGACCGGCGCATCGGGCTCGCTGGGCAAGGCCACGGTCAAGCGGCTGCGCGCCGAGGGGCATCGCGTGCGCGTGTTCCAGCGCCGGTTCCCCGAGCACCCCGAGGAGGGCATCGAGTACTGCTTCGGCAACCTCGGCGACCCGGTGGCGGTGGACCGCGCGGTGAAGGGCGCCGAGATCGTGATCCACTGCGGCGCGGCGATGAAGGGCGGATGGCCCGAGCACAAGGGCGGCACCGTCGTCGGCACGCAGAACGTGATCGACGCGTGCAAGAAGCACGGGGTGAAGCAGCTGGTGCACATCTCGTCGATGTCGGTGATCGACTGGGCGGGGTCGGCGGGCAACGGGCCGGTGAGCGAGGCGGCCAACCTCGAGCCGCGCCCCGATGAGCGCGGCGCGTACACGCGCGCCAAGCTCGAGGCCGAGCAGCTGGTGGCCGCGGCAGCGACCCAGGGGCTGCCGGTGGTGATCCTGCGGCCGGGGCAGATCTTCGGCGGCGGCATCCCGCTGATCAACGGCGCGGTCGCGCGCAACGCTGGCGGCCGCTGGCTGATCCTCGGCGACGGCAAGCTCGAGCTGCCGCTGGTGTACATCGATGACGTGGTCGATGCGATCCTGTGCTCGATCGCCAAGCGGCTGACGCGCGGCGAGGTGCTCCAGATCATCGACCCCGAGCACCTGACGCAAGAGGACGTGCTCGGGCTCGCCGGAGGCACGCGGGCGATCGTGCGCGTGCCGCGGCCGGTGGTGTTCGCGCTCGGCAAGCTCAGCGAGCTTCCGCTCGGCGCGCTCGGACGGCCGAGCCCGATCGCGGTGTACCGCCTCAAGTCGGCGCTCGCCCGGCTGCACTATCAGAGCGACCGCGCGGCCAAGATCCTCGACTGGCACCCGCGCGTCGGCGTGCGCGAGGGCATCAAGCGCGTCCAGCCGCCGGGTTGAGCGAGCACTCGCCGCGGTCCCTACACGTGAGCCCGGCTTGCAGGGCAAACATCGGCGCGTTCTCGCGATGAACGTGTCTGACAGCGACGGCGCGCGCGGATCGTGCTCCGCGCGATGCGACGGGCAACGACCATGACATGGTGTTCAGACAGGCTCGTGTACCGATCGATGTTCGGCAACGACCATGACGCTCGATTCATGGATCGACGGCAAATGTGAAATGGCGGCTCGGTTTCGTCCTGCGTGGGGCGCCGCAACCATGCGTATCGATTGCCCGGCGGCTCGGCATGCGAGATGCTTCGTCGGTCGCCATGACAATGACCATCACAATCCCGATGACGCTGAAGGTGATCCGGCGATTCCTGGTGTCCTGTGGTCTTGTTGTGCTCGCCAGCGGTGGCTGTGCAGACAGCAAGGACGGCGCGATCGACTACCAGCTGACGGGCGGCTTCATCGGGCTTCATGCGAGCGTACACATCGATCCTGATGGCAAGCTGTCCGGAACCAAGCAGAACGGAAGCGCGGTGACCGGGCAGCTGGATGCGGCGGCGCTCGCGGAGCTGCGAGGCAAGGTCGATCAGGCCCAGTTCTCGACGCTGCAGCCCATGTACGACTGCAACTGCGCCGACGACCTGCTGCACACGATCACCGTGGATGTCGACGGTACGGAATACACGGTCAAGGCCGATGGCACGGCGGATTACCCCGATCGCCTGAAACCGCTGATCGATGCGCTCGAGGAAATGACCTCGGTTCCGTTCAGCGCGCAGTAGCGCGAGCGATCGATCGCCCGCGCAGCCAGCCGCCGAGGGCACCGAGCAGCGGGCCGCCGGCGGCGTAACCGATGGCGGTGAGAGGCAGTGCCGCGGGCAGCGGGGTGAGCGCCGGGAGGCCGCGCGCCTCGAACACGAGGACGAGCGCGGTGGTGAACAGCACGCCGCCGACGACGCCGCGCATGGCGCCCGCGCGAGCGCTGGGGTGCTCGAAGCCGCCCCCGACGCCGCCGATGCCTGCGACGAGCATCAGGACCTGAAAGGCCGGTCCGGACTGCGCGAGCTCGAAGCCGCACAGCGCGCCGAACGCGATCGGCAGCACGACCGCAAGGATGACCTGGACGGCGACGGGGCGATCGCGAAACAGCGGGGGGAGCTTCACGCGGCGAATCTTCGGTCAGCGCCCGAGCTTGAGCAAGCGCACCGCGTTGCCGCGGTAGATCTGGTCCTTCTGCGCGGGAGTGATGTCGAGCCGCTCGATCGCCTCGATGGTCTCCCGCGCATACATGCCCGGCTCGGGCTCGAACGGCATATCCGACGCGAACACCACGTGGTCGACGCCAAAGAAATCGAAGCCGCAGCGGGTGGCGGCGGCGGCGCCGAACAGCGCGGTGTCCGCGTAGAAGTTCCGGAAGTAGTCGATCGGCCGCTTCTTCATCGAGCGCAGCAGCGCCTTGTAGTCGACGTCCGAGGTCCGCGTGCCGAGCTGATCCCAGCCGTGGCCGACGCGCCCCTCGAAGTACGGGATCATGCCGCCCATGTGGTGCGTGATGATCTTGATATCGGGGTAGCGATCGAAGAGGCCGGTGAACACCAGACGGGCCATCGCGACGCTGGTCTCGTACGGCCAGCCGAATGTCCACCAGATCTCGAACTGCGATCTGTCCTCGGTGCGGTAGTCCGCGACGGTGGCGCCGCGCGCCGGGTGCAGCCAGATCGGCAGATCGTGGCGCGCGGCCTCCGCGAACAGCGGCTCGACCTCGGGGATGTCGAGCGGCTTGCCGGCGATGTTGCTGAAGATCTGGATGCCCTTGGCGCCGAGCTGGGTGATCGCCCGCTCCATTTCCTTCTGCGCCTCGTCGGGGTTGTTCATCGGCAGCGAGGCGACGAACGCGACGAACCGGTCGGGGTGCTTGGCAACGACCTCGGCCAGCTGGTCGTTGGCCGCGCGCGCCATCACCGGCGAGTGATCGGGCCCGGCGAGGACCTCGAGCGGCGGCGATGGCAGCGTGAGCACCTGGCGGAAGTCGCCGAACTCGTCCATCGCGCGAAACCGCGCGTCGAGATCGACGATGGTCGGGATGTTGGCGACGCGCTTGCCCATGTCCTTGCCGGCGGCACCGTCGGCGATGAACTGCTCGAAGAAGCGCTTGGGATAGAGATGATTGAAGATGTCGATCTTCATGGCCCGTCCTTGGCGTGCAGGGTGGAGGCCGCGATGGCGGCCACGCAGGCGATGAGCGGCGGAATCGCAGCCAGGAGGAAGAGGCGCGGCGTGGTGCCGACGAGGTACGGGCCCATGAGCGGGCCGATGATCGAGCCGATGCGGCCGATGCCGAACGCCCAGCCGACGCCGGTCGAGCGGCTCGTGGTCGGATAGATCTCGGCGGCGATCGCATTGGCGCCGAACTGCGAGCCGATCACGCCGAA
>DATIPJ010001166.1:0-14046 GCA_035472155.1 Kofleriaceae bacterium | reverse complement strand
CGCGCCTTCGAGCAGGCCCTGCGCACGCTGCACCTCGTGAGCGCCGAAGAGTCCGCGCGCGCCGAGGGCATCGATGCCGCCGTCGCGCCGCCCAGCGACGCCTCGATCATCGATTCGACCGCGCTCGTCGACGGCGCGGTGCTCGACGCCGGCGTCCTGTTCGAATCGGCGCCTGCGCGCAAGGTCAATCCGATCGGCCCGTGCGACAAGCGCTGACCGTCGCGCGCGTCGTCCGAACACCGGCCGCCGCACGCGTGCTCTCGGCGCAGCCGCCCGACTCACTCCGGATCACTCGGAGTTCTCCCGAGACGGTCTGAGGACGAAGTCGCGGCCGGGGCTGATACCCTCGGCGTGATGGCGGCATCGACACGGCTGGGTCGATACGAGCTGCTCGGGCGAATCGCGACCGGCGGGATGGGTGAGATCTTCCTGGCGCTGCGCGGCGGCGCGGCCGGCTTCGAGAAGCTGTGCGTGATCAAGCGGATCCTCCCGCACCTCGCCGACGACGATCGGTTTCGCGCCATGCTGATCGCCGAGGCGCGGATCGCGTCGAGCCTGTCGCACGCGAACATCTGCCACGTCTACGAGCTCGAGGAGTCGGACTGCCAGCTCTACCTGGTGATGGAGTATCTCGAGGGCGTCACGCTGCTCCAGCTGCTGTGCGCGATGGCGGAGCGCGACCAGCGACTCGCGCTCGGCTGCGTCGCCGGCGTCATCCAGCAGGCCTGCGAGGGGCTGCACCATGCGCACGAGCTGCGCGATCGCGCGGGCACCCCGTTTGGCGTCGTCCATCGCGACATCACGCCGTCGAACCTGTTCGTGACCGATAGCGGCGTCGTGAAGATCGTCGACTTCGGGATCGCCAAGGTCCAGGACGTGAACGAGAGCAGGTCCGGCGCGACCAAGGGCAAGTACGGCTACATGGCGCCGGAGCAGGTGCGCGGCCGCCCGGTCGACCGCCGCGCGGATGTGTTCTCGGTCGGCGTCGTCACCTACGAGCTGTTGACCACGCGCCGACTGTACCAGCGCACGACCGACTACCTGACGCTGCGGGCGATGATGGCGCCTCCCGACCTTCAGCTATCGCAGCATCGGCCCGACGCACCGGCGGCGCTCGAGCCCGTGCTGTTGCGCGCGCTGGCCAGGAACCCGGAGGAACGCTACCCCACCGCGCGTCAGCTCGAGGCAGCCCTGCTCGGCGCGCTCGGCGACACCCGTCCGTGGGGGCAGGCCGAGATCAGCGATCTCGTCGGTGGGCTGTTCGCGGATCGGCTGCGGCTCACCAACGTCGAGATCTCGCGCGTCCGCGAGCTCGCGCGCCGCGGCTTCGACCGTCCGATTCCCGCGATGCTCGAACACTCGGTGCAGATTCCCGCGCAGCTTCAACCCTCGGCGGGGGACGACGATCTCGAGGAGCTGGCGATCGAGATGGGCGAGGACAGCAGTGCGGCGGACGAGATCGATCCGTTCGACGAACCGGATGCCCGCGCGTCGCACCCCGGCGCGCGGGGCGTCGCGGCGCAGCCATCGCTGCCGCGGTCGCTCTCGCAGCAGCAGCCGCAGGAGCATCGCGCCGCGGCGGGATGGGCGGGCTTGTTCCTGCCGGTCGTCGCGATCGTCGCAGTCGCGGCGGTCGCGCTGGGGATCGGTTTTGCGGTGATCGGACAGCGCGAGGCGCGGCGCGATCCGGCTCCGGCGCGGCTGCCCACCAGCACTTCGCCTCGCCGCGCGGCGGGGAGCCATGCGCCCAGCGAGCCCTATGGCATCGCGCTCGGTGCGCACGGGACCGAGCTCGATCAGTGCGCGCGCGTCCACCGCGAGCCGCTGGCAGCCAGCGTGCGGGCGATGCTCGTCGTCGGCGCGGACGGCCGCACTCGCACGGTGACGCTCGATGCCGCGAGCGCGGAGCAGACCGAGCTCGGCCGCTGCATCCGCGCGGTGCTCGGGCGCGTCGTGTTTCCGAAGGCGCTCGAGGACAAGCAGATCGTGGTCGGGCTCGCGGTGCTTCGCTGACGCCCGGCGCGCTGGCGCGACGCGCGCGCTCAGAACGCGTGACCGAGCGCGACGCTCAGACCGCCGTCGACCGGCGCGATCGACAGCTCGGCCCGCGGCGCCGGCTCTTCGTGCCAGCGCGTCCAGAACACGGCGACCAGCGCGGTCGCGACACCGGTCGCAGCCGCGCCACCCAGCAACCAGTTCGTGCGGCGCTGTCGGGAGCGTCCGTCGCTGAAGCGGTCGCTGGTCGGCATGGCGACATAGGCGTCGTGCGCGCGCTGGGTATCGAGGCCCGACCACGTCGTCAGCCCCGCCAGGGCCAAGGTGACGATACCGCCGGTGACCGCGAACGCCGGTGGTAGCCCGCCGCGATCGTCGGTCCGCGATGTTGCGGGGAGGATCGCCGGTCGCATCACCACCGGCCGGTCGGGCGGCGGGGGACGTACGAACGAGAGCGTGATGTCGTCGCCGGCGGCCAGGGTGACCTCGCGCGTGACCGCTTGATCTCCCTCGAACGTCGCGATGACCCGCTGCGCGCCGGGGGCGACGAACACCACGTGGGCCCTCGCCGCGTTCAGCGAGGTCGCCCGTCCGCCGATCGTCAGTGTGCACGGTGGGGTGCAAGCGGCGGCGATCCGGCCGAGCTTGAGCCGAGCCTCGGCAAGGACGTCGTTCGCGAGCCGGCTCGACGCGACATCATCGGGGTACTCGGTCAGCAGGAGCTGCGCGAGCGTCGCGGCGCGCGGCAGCTGGCCGGTCGCCTGGCGCGCGCGGACCGCGCTGCGCAGCGCCTCCTTCGATGGGGCGATGTGGTACGCGAGCTCGAAGTCCTGTGCCGCGCGCTCGAAGTTGCCCTCGAGCTGCGCCGCCTGACCGTCGGCAAACGCGCGAGCGGCAGCGGCGATATCGGCGTGCGCGTCCCGACCGCCAAACCCGCCGGCGACGATCATCGCAAGCAGGACACCGGCGGCGCGGCGCGAGCCCGTGGACGATCTGGAACGGCGGGGGATTGGCATGTAGACGAGCTCCTCATCTGTAGAGATAGGGATTGATCTCCAGCGGCGTGCGCTGCGGCTCGGGCTTGGCGGGTGGCTCCGGCTTGGCGGGGTCGGCCGCGGCGGGCTCGGGCCTCGTCGGGGCGACCTCTGGCTTCGCTGGCTGCGCCCGGGTCGGCGACGGCGGCGGCGCGGCGCGCAAGGACGGCCCCGGCCGTGCAGGGCGTTTCGTGCGCACTGGCCCCTGGCTCGCGGGCGCAGCGGGTGCCGTCGCAGCGGGTGGCGTCGCAGCGGGCGGCGTCGCAGCGGGTACGGGTGCAGCGGGTGGAGTGCCGGCGACGTCCGCTGCTGGTGGCGCAGGCGGCAGCGACCGGATCTCCAGGATGGTGGCCTCGACCGCCGCCTCCGCGGAGGGGGACGGAGCCGCGGCCTCCCGCGAACCGACGGTCGGCCGCTCGTCGTGCGACGACACGATGGTCCAGCGCCAACCGAGCGCGAGCGCGACGACCCCGAATGCGGCGATCGCCACCGACGCGAGCCGCGCGCGCCGGCTCACGCTCCGTCGATCCCGTGCACCTGCTGCGACCGCGCCCCCATCGATCACCGACCCATGCGTGCCAACGTGGATCCTGCCGAGGATCTCGTCGTTGCGCACCGCGGATGGATCCTCGCTCGCGGACATCAGCAGCTATCGCACCTCGAACTCCAAACTATCACCATCCCTCTCCGTACTATCGATAAAAAATTCACGACGCTGTGCACCAGATACGGAATGAAAATGTCGAGCGCTTTCTCGGCACGCAACTCACCTGCAGATTTCGAATGCCCTTCATCGCACATGCAGAGTGTCGTGGCGCAGAATCGTCCGCTGACAAGGCCTGTCGCTCGTCGGGACCGTGGCCGTCGGCGTCACAGACATGTCGGCATCTCCGAAAATAACCGAGTGCATGATCAACCAACGATCAAAACACGCTATTCGGTCTCGGGCTGTCAGAGGATCTCGATGGATCTCCAAGCTTCGTATATGGGAGCATTGCAATACATGCCATCCACGGATCGCCAGCGGGACCGCTGTGCGGCGGCTGCCATCGTGGCCTTCGTGTCGGCCTGCACCGTATTCGACAAGCCCATCGAAGCACCCATGGGGCCTGCCTGCTCGACGAATCGAGACTGCACGCAGCAGCTCGGAGAACCTGCGATCTGCGTGCATGGCACGGCCCCGCGCTGTGCAGCGCTGCTCAGTGAAGACTGCTATTCGGTCCCCGTCACGTACAAGAACGCGGCCAATGTCGACGCCATGGACATGCTCCCCGCGATCACGGGCGACTATGAGGCCGACGACGCGATCACGATCGGCGCGCTGTTCACGGTGACGGGCAACCAGGCATCGGCCAACGTCCCGCGAAACTATGCCGCGATCATGGCCGTGAAGGAGATCAATGGCTCGGGCGGGATCCCTGGACCGGGAACGACGCACCGGCCGCTCGTGTTGTTGACCTGCGACGCGCAGGTCGACCCTCTGCGCGCGGCGCGCCACCTGGCGATCGACCTTCGCGTGCCTGCGATCATCGGTGGAAACGCGAGCCAGACTGCGTACGACATCACGAAGGACATCTCCGCCCCGAACGGCACCATGTTGTTCACCCCGAGCGCGATCGCGTCGGACATCGTCGGGCTCGACTCGCACGGCCTGACCCGCCTCATGGTGGCCACCGACATCCAGCGCGTGCCGGTGATGATCAACGAGATCAATCGGCTCGAGACCCAGCTCAAGGCGAGCCGCGGCAAGAGTCAGCTCAAGCTGGCGATCTACTTCCGGAACGACCTCACCGGAACTGGCACCAACATCGGGCTCGCCCAGAGGCTGCAGTTCAACGGGCAGACGGTGAACGCCAACATCGTCAATCACCTGATCCGCACAGACGGCTACGACCCCACGATCGCGACCATGACCGGCTGGATCGATCGCGACACCATCAACGCGTACACCACGACGGTCGCAGGTGACCCCGCCAGCCCGTTCATCCCGGACATCATCGTGCTGGCCGGGGCGTCCGAGGCCACCGCCGGGTTCCTCGCGCCGCTCGACGCGCAATGGACGATGCCCGGCAGCGCGACCCAGAACCTGCCCAGGCCGTATTACATCGTCATCGACGCCAACAAGAACCAGAACCTACTCACGAAGATCGCCAGCAACAACGACCTCCGCCTGAGGATTCGCGGGACCGGCGTGCTCACGGGCTCGGCCGCGGATCCCCCCGGCTCGGTGGGCAAGCTGTCCTATCAGGCGTATCAGGCGTTCCAGTTCGACTACACCCAGACCTATCCCAACCAGCTACCCACGCTGGCGCAGGGCGGGGGCATGGCGCAGACCTACGACTCGGTCTACGCCGTGGCGTTCAGCCTCGCCTATGCGCGGGAGCTACCGCCGACCGGAGAAACCGTCGCGGCGCACCTCGCGAACCTCTACATGGTGGCTGGGACCCAGACGATCCAGATCGGCGAGTCCGGGTTCCTGCCGCGGGCGTTCTCCGAGCTGGCGGCGGGTCGCAGCATCGCGGTGATCGGCAGCTTCGGGTCGCTGCAGTGGGACGCCGCGGGCGCGAAGGCGAGCGGTCTGGTGGAGACCTGGTGTGTGAAGACCAACGGCGCCGTCCCGCCGACCAACCTGTTCGCGTCGTCCGGCGTCACGTTCGACGTCAACAGCCAGGCCTTCGCCGGACAAAGCTCGTATCCGGGCGACGCCACGGCCATGCCGCCGGTGCCGTACACGACGCCGGCGGCGTGCTCGCCGCTCGCGACGTTGCCGGACTGACCCGGAACAACCCCGCTCGGGCTATTTCGCGAGCACGAACGCGCCGCCGAGGCCCGCCGCCATCTCCTGGGGCGTGATCTTGCCGTCGCCGTCCTGGTCGAGTGCGAGGAACACGGCGAGCGAGCCGCCCCACTCCTCACGCGTGATGAGGCCATCGCCGTCGAGGTCGAACGCGCAGAAGAAGTCGTGTGCCGCCTGCCCCGCCCGCGCCTTGCCCTGGAGCGCCCGGTAGCGCTCGCCGAGCAGCTTCTCGAGCGCGACGATCGCCTTGGAGAACCCGGTGATGCCCTCGGCGAGCTTGTCGCGCGCCATCTCGTCGGCCTCGTGCGCCACGCGGAACGACGCCTCGTCGAGCGAGGTCTTCGGGATGTCCATCGCGCGCGCCTTCTCGGGGTCGAGCTTGCGCACGAGCGTGCCTTCCTTCTCGGCGAGCTCGAGCATGTAGTTGGGCGCGATCGTGAGCAGGTCGCAGCCGGCCAGCTCGATGATCTCATCGAGGCTGCGGAAGCTCGCCCCCATGACCTCGGTCTTGTACTCGTACTTCTTGAGGTAGTTATAGATCCGGGTCACCGAGAGCACGCCCGGATCCTCGGTGGGCGCGAAGTCGCGGTTCTGCTTCTTCTTGTACCAGTCGAGGATCCGGCCCACGAACGGGCTGATCAGCGTCACGCCGGCCTCGGCGCAGGCGATCGCCTGGTGCATGCCAAACAGCAGCGTGAGGTTGCAGTGGATGCCCTCCTTCTCGAGCACCTCGGCGGCGCGGATGCCCTCCCAGGTCGACGCGATCTTGATCAGCACGCGGTCGCGGCTCACGCCGGCGGCCTGGTAGAGCGCGATCAGGTGGTGGGCCTTGTCCATCGTCTTCGCGGTGTCGAACGACAGCCGCGCGTCGACCTCGGTCGAGACCCGGCCCGGCACGATCGCCAGGATGCGCAGCCCGAAATCGACCGAGAGCTGATCGACCGCCGCGGCGGCGATCTCCGCCTCGCGGCCGGCGTGATGCTCGGCGCGGCGCAGCACGCTGTCGACGACGTCGGCGTACTCCGGCATCTGGGCCGCCGCCGTGATCAGCGATGGATTGGTCGTCGCGTCGCGCGGTGTGAGCTTCTTGATCGAGTTGATATCGCCGGTGTCGACCACGGCGACCGTCATCGCGGTGAGTTGCTCGAACAATGATTGCGCCATCGCGATCCCCTTTCAGCGCTAGCTCGCTGGCTAGCTCTCTCGAATGATATTGGCCTCGAATGCGTGGACCAGCTCCTCGAGCACGGCGATTTCCGCGCGGATCTGGTCGCCTGTCTCGGTATCGCCCACCGTGCGCGGGCGCTCGTACACCACGACGTCGGACACCGTCGGGACGATGTCGGCGTTCTGCTCGATCGCGGCCTCGGCGCTCTCGAAGTGGTGGTGCTGCGCCAGGTAGATCCGCTCGGCGTCGAGCACGAGCGAGAATCCCTTGTCGCCGTATGCGGCGGCGAACGCGCCATCGATCGTGATCGCGCGCCCCGAGCGCTTGATCGGCGTCTCGCCGGCCTCGAGGCGGACCGGCACGTGGCCGTTGACCAGAAAGCCATCGGTGTCGTCGACGCCCATCTCGCGCAGCATGCGCGCGCAGAACGCCCGGTCGTGGATCAGCCGGAAGTACGGGTTCTTGGTCTCCTCGTGGGTCGCCGGGTCGGCGATGAAGTAGGTCTCGAAGGTGGCCATCCGGTCCTTGCCGAAGCACGGCGAGAGCGGGCCGGTCCACAGGTAGAACAAGAGGTCGCGGTCGAGCTCGGCGACGGCGGCGGCGCCCTTGCGGAACGCGCGCTGTACGACGAGCTCGATCGCATCGAACAGCGCCTTGCCGCGCCGGGGCTCGCCATCGACGACGAACGCCAGCGGCTCGCCCTGCTCGTCCACCGGCACGCAGCCGTGGAAGATCGCGCAGCGGTCGCGGCGCAAGGACATCTGGCCGTGCGATACCACGAAGCGCATCTGCGACCACAGCGTGCGGCTCTCGGTGAATGCGCGCGCGAGCTCGCCCATGCAGCGCGCCTCGGCGTCCGACAGGCGGTGCGGGTCGCGCCAGTCGACGGTGGGGAAGCGCATGTCGCGCAGCGGGTAGCGCACGCCGTCGATGTCGATCGTGCCGGCCGCCGGATCGATCCGGCGCAGCAGCGCGCGGTGCCCGAGGCCCCACTCGGGCCGGCGCTCGAAGGTGGCGCCCTCGAGCTTGAACTGGACGATGGCGATCGCCTTCTGCATCCGCGCGAGCTGGAGCCCGTCGCCGCCGCCGTCGCCCTTGACCGCGAACAGCTCCGCCGGGTCGTCGGCGTAGGCCTCGCGCGCCAGGCGCGCCAGGGGCGCGAGCGGGATGCCGTAGCCGTCCTCGAGCTGGGCCAGCCGCTGGTAGCGCATCGAGAGGCGCACGACGGTCGCGATCGCCGCCGGATGGCCCAGGCACGCCGCCATCCAGTTGGCGTCGTGGTTGCCCCAGGTGATCGAGACGTTCGGCTGCTCGGCGATCAGGTCGATCACGCGGTCGATCCGCGGGCCGCGATCGCCGAGGTCGCCCGCGACCACCAGCTCGCCGACGGCGAGGTTGCGGATCACGCGCGCGATCACGGCGACCAGCTCGCCGTCGCGCTCGTGGCGCACGAACGGCGCGAGCAGCCGGTCGAGGAACTCGGGCCGGCGGCCGAGCTCGTCGGCGAACATCCGCTCGCGAAACAGCCCATCGAATGGATCGGGGATGATCCGCTCGACGTACTTGAGCGAGTAGTGGCGCGCGAGCGCGCGGATCACGACCGCGGCGTTGGACGACACCCAGTGCAGGAGCTCGGCCCGATGCTCGATCGACTCCGCGCTCCCTCCGGGAGCGCTGCGCGCCCCGGCAGAGCCGTGGCTTGCGATCGCCAGCTGCCCGGCGAGCTGCGCCCAGGTCTGCCGCGGGTAATAGACCAGCGTGAGCAGCTGATCGATCTCGGCGGCGGACAGCCGCGGGGCAAGCAGCCCCTCGAACAGCGGCCGCAGGCTGCCCGAGGCGTTGTTGACCACCTGCCGGAGCTTCACGTCCTCGCCGTGGACGTCGCTGACCACGTGCACGGTGGGCTTGGGCAGCGTGAGCACGGCCTCGAGGTTCGCCAGCTCGGTGAGCGCCGCGGCGACATTCGGATAACGCTTTGCGAGGATCTGGAGGTGCGTGGCCGCCATCGTGAGATGTCCACGCTAGCCATACCACTGCCGCGCATCGAACGGCGGCGGCAACCCTTAGCTCTGCGTGACGAAGCATGGTTTGCTTCGCGCATGTCTGCCCTGACCAGCTCGCCGGCCTGGAAAGCGCTCCTCGACCACAAGCCTTCGATCGAGGCCGCGTCGATGCGCGAATTGTTCGCGGCCGACCCGCAGCGCTTTGCGGCGATGTCGCGCGAGGCGTGCGGGCTGTTCGTCGACTGGTCCAAGCACCGCGCCACCGCCGAGACGCTGCGCCTGCTGCTCGCGCTCGCCGCGCAGGCCGACGTCGCCGGGTGGCGCGACCGGATGTTCGCGGGCGACAAGATCAACGGCACCGAAGGCCGCGCGGTCCTGCACGTGGCGCTGCGCAACCGCACGAACCGGCCGATCGTCGTCGACGGCGCCGACGTCATGCCCGAGGTCAACCGCGTGCTGGCCAAGATGCGCGACTTCACCGAGCGCCTGCGTAGCGGCGCCTGGAAGGGCTACACCGGCAAGTCGATCACCGACGTGGTGAACATCGGCATCGGCGGCTCCGACCTCGGACCGGTCATGGTCTCCGAGGCGCTGCGGCCGTACTGGAAGGCCGGCATGCGCGCGCACTTCGTCTCCAACGTCGATGGCACGCACATCGCCGAGGCGCTGCGCGCGGTCGACCCCGAGCGCACGCTGTTCATCGTCGCGTCCAAGACGTTCACCACCCAGGAGACGCTGACCAACGCGCGCACCGCTCGCGCGTGGCTGCTCGGCAAGGGCGCCGGCCCCGACGCGGTCGCCAAGCACTTCGTCGCGCTGTCGACCAACGCCAAGGAGGTCGCCGCGTTCGGCATCGACACCGCGAACATGTTCGAGTTCTGGGACTGGGTCGGCGGGCGCTACTCGCTGTGGAGCGCGATCGGGCTCTCGATCGCGTGCGTGATCGGCATGGACCACTTCGAGGCGCTGCTCGACGGTGGCCACGCGATGGACGAGCACTTCCGCACCGCGCCGCTGGCCGAGAACCTGCCGGTGATCCTCGGCCTGCTCGGCATCTGGTACGCCAACTTCTGGGGCGCCGAGACCCACGCGATCCTGCCCTACGATCAGTACATGCACCGGTTCGCCGCGTACTTCCAGCAGGGCGACATGGAGTCCAATGGCAAGGGCGTCGACCGCGATGGCCATCGCGTCGACTACTCGACGGGGCCCGTGATCTGGGGCGAGCCCGGCACCAACGGCCAGCACGCGTTCTACCAGCTGATCCACCAGGGCACGCGGCTCATCCCGTGCGACTTCATCGCGCCGGTCGAGAGCCACAACACCGCGGGGCCGCTCGCCGAGCACCACGCGATCCTGCTCGCCAACTTCTTCGCGCAGACCGAGGCCCTCATGAAGGGCAAGACGCCCGAGGAGGCGCGCGCCGAGCTGGTCGCCGCCAAGCTCCCCGAGGAGCGCATCGCGCGCCTGGTGCCGCACAAGACGTTCACCGGCAACCGGCCGACCACGTCGATCCTCACGCAGAAGATCACGCCGCGCACGCTGGGCTCTCTGATCGCGATGTACGAACACAAGATCTTCGTGCAGGGCATCGTGTGGAACATCTACAGCTTCGATCAGTGGGGCGTCGAGCTCGGCAAGCAGCTGGCGTCGAGGATCCTGCCCGAGCTCGACGGTGACGCCCCGGTTCTGAGCCACGACGCATCCACCAATGGGTTAATCAACTATTACAAGGCGCACAGGCGGGGCTAAAAAACCTGCCGCCGCGACATGCCTCGCACGCGCATCGGTGCGATCTTGCGAGAGACCGGGATTTGCAACGCTCTTGACGAATACGGTGGCTCGCGCCTCGCGTCAGCGCCGCACGTCGACGCCGGTGCGGGAACAACCAGGAGGAACGCATGCAGATCGGAATGATCGGACTTGGTCGGATGGGCGCGAACATGGCGCGCCGTCTGATGCGCGGCGGCCACCAGTGCGTGGCCTACGACCGCAGCCCCGACGCCGTGAAGGCGCTCGCCGCCGAGGGCGCCAAGGGCGCCGATTCGCTGGCCGCGCTGGTCGCCGCGCTCGACAAGCCGCGCGCCGTCTGGGTCATGGTCCCCGCCGGCGCGCCCACCGAGTCGACGGTCATGGAGCTCGGCGGGCTGCTCGAGCCCGGCGACACCGTCATCGACGGCGGCAACTCGTTCTTCAAGGACGATATCCGGCGCGCCCGGGCGCTCGCGCCGAAGCAGCTGACGTACGTCGACGCCGGCACCAGCGGTGGCGTGTTCGGCCTCGAGCGAGGCTACTGCCTCATGGTCGGCGGCGACACCGCCGCGGTGCAGCGCCTCGATCCGATCTTCAAGACGCTGGCGCCGGGGCGCGGCAGCGTCGAGCGCACTCCCGGCCGCGAGAAGGTCGGCGGCACCGCCGAGGACGGTTATCTGCACTGCGGCCCGGTGGGCAGCGGCCACTTCGTCAAGATGGTCCACAACGGCATCGAGTACGGCATCATGCAGGCGCTCGCCGAGGGCTTCGACATCATGCGCGGCGCCGGCAACGACGGCGTCGCCGAGGAGCACCGCTTCACCCTGCCGATCGCCGATATCGCCGAGGTCTGGCGGCGCGGCAGCGTGCTGTCGTCGTGGCTGGTCGACCTCACCGCCAAGGCGCTGGTCGACGACCCCGCGCTCTCGAAGTTCTCCGGCCGCGTGCAGGACTCCGGCGAGGGCCGGTGGACCGTGATGGCCGCCATCGAGGAGGCCGTGTCGGCCGACGTCATCGCGGCCTCGCTGTTCACGCGCTTCCGGTCGCGCCAGGACCAATCGTTCGCCGAGAAGGTCCTGTCCGCGATGCGCTTCCAGTTCGGCGGGCACGTCGAGCGCCCGACGGGCGGGTGATGGCGCCCGGCCCCGTGGTCCGGCGGTTCGGCGATCTCGACGCGCTCTCGCACGCCGCCGCCGAGGATCTGGCCGACCTCGTGCGCGACGCCGTCGCCGCGCGCGGCCGGTGCAGCCTCGCGCTCTCGGGCGGCTCGACGCCCAGGCGGCTGTTCGCGTTGCTCGCGGCGCGCGGTCCCGGCGCGCTGCCCTGGGACCGCGTCGACCTCTGGTGGGGCGACGAGCGCACCGTGCCACCCGAGCACCCGGACTCCAACTACCGCATGGCGCGCGAGAGCCTGATCGATCCGCTCGGGCCCGCGCTGCCCGCCTCGCACGTCCACCGCATGGCCGGCGAGCTGCCCGATCACGACGCTGCCGCGCTCGACTACGAGCGCGCCCTGGTCGCCGCGCTCGGCACGCCGCCGGTCCTCGACTACGTGCTGCTCGGCATGGGCCCCGATGGCCACACGGCGTCGCTGTTCCCGGGCAGCCCCGCGCTCGACGAGACCGCGCGCTGGGTCGTGGCCAACCCGGTCACCTCGCCTCTCGTCCACGGCACCACCACGCGCTTGACCCTCACCGCGCCGGCGATCAATGCCGCGCGCCACGTCCGCTTCCTGATCGCCGGCGGCGACAAGGCCGCCTCGCTCGCCCAGGTCCTCGAGGGCGCGCGCGATCCGCATCGCTACCCGTCGCAGCTCATCGCGCCCACCAGCGGCGACCTGGTCTGGCTCGTCGACAACGCCGCCGCGGCGTCCCTGCAATCTCTGTCCGGAGGCCACGCATGATCCTCGCCGGCGACATCGGCGGCACCAAGACCGTCCTCGCGCTCATCGACGAGGCCCACCCCTCGGCGACGCCGGGGCCACAGGTCGCCCCGGGCGGCCCGGGCTACCCCGCGCTCCAGATCGTCAAGGAGACGATCTTCCATGGCGCCGAGTTCCCGTCGCTGGAGGCCATCCTCGAGCAGTTCCTTGGCCCCGACGACCGCACCGCCCTCGGCGCGGCGTGCTTCGGCGTCGCCGGCCCGGTCGAGAACGGCACCGCCCACATCACCAACCTGCCCTGGACCATCGACGCCGCCGTGCTCTCCGGCCGCCTCGGCGGCATCCCGGTCGCCCTGCTCAACGACCTCCAGGCCACCGCGCTGGGCATCCTCGTCCTCCCCGACACCGCGTTCGCCGTCCTCCAGCCCGACCCGTCCCCGGCGCCGCCGGGCTCCACGATCGCCGTCATCGCCCCGGGCACCGGCCTGGGCGAGGCCCTGCTCGTCTCCGACGGCACCCACTACCGTGCGCTGCCCTCCGAGGGCGGCCACGCCGACTTCGCCCCCAACTCGGACGAGGAGATCGAGCTCCTGCGCTTTCTGCGCGGCCGCCACGGTCCCCACGTCAGCTACGAGCGCGCGCTCTCGGGCGCTGCGATCGGCGACGTCTACGATTTCGTCCGCCACGCCACCGGCGCCGCCGAGCCCGCCTGGCTCACCGAGCAAATCGCCGGCCACGACCGCAACGCCGTCATCTCGAAGGCGGCGCTCGAGCACCGCGACCCGACCTGCGTGCACACGCTCGAGATCTTCGTCGACATGCTGGGCGCCGAGGCCGGCAACCTCGCCCTGCGCGGCATGGCCGCCGGCGGCGTCGTCATCGGCGGCGGCATCCCGCCCAAGATCCTCCCCGCCCTCCAGCAGCCGCGCCTGATCGAGCGCTTCAACGCCAAGGGCCGCCTGTCGTCGTTCACGCGCAACCTCGCCGTGCGGGTCGCGCTCGAGCCGCGCGCTGCGCTGTTCGGCGCGGCGCACCACGCCGCCATCCAGAAGGAGACCCGCCCATGACCGAATCCCCCAAGCCGGTCGCCGCGACCACCCAGGTCTCGTCGGTGACGGGCGAGATCCTCGGCGATCTCACCACCAAGCGGCGGCGGCCCGATCCCACCGCGATCGTCATCTTCGGCGCCACCGGCGACCTCGCCGGCCGCAAGCTCGCGCCCGCGCTCTACAACATGATGCTCGACAACGCGCTGACCGAGCCGACCCAGATCATCGGTGTCAGCCGCGGCGACCTCACCGGCCCCCAGTTCGCCGACCGCCTCAAGCCGCGCGTCACCGAGTTCTCGCGCCGCAAGGTCGAGGCCGCCGCCTGGGACAAGTTCGCCAGCATGCTCGACTTCGTCGGCGGTGACT
>DATIPJ010001165.1:0-2510 GCA_035472155.1 Kofleriaceae bacterium | reverse complement strand
TTCAGTATTGGTTAACAGCGTTTTTCGCGCGATCGAGTACGCGATGGCCGCGACCAGGATCAGGAGTCCCTGGAACACGTACTGCCACATCGTCGACAGCCCCAGGAACGTCGTGGCATTGAGCAGCTGGGTGATCAGCACCGCGCCGAGCAGCGTACCGACGAAGCTGCCGCGGCCGCCGCGCAGGCTCGTGCCGCCGAGCACCACGGCGGTGATGCTCGACATCGTGTAGCCGACGCCCTGCGCCGGATCTCCCACGCCGATCTGCCCCATCAGGATCACCGCGCCGAGCACCGTGAACAAGGAGCTGAGGACGTAGCCCAGGATCACCGTGCGGTGGACCTTGATCCCGACGCGGCGCGCCGATTCCTCCTCGGAGCCGATCGCCCGCAGCTGCCAGCCCCAGCGCCGGCGCCGCAGCGCGAGCTCGGCGATCAGCGCCGCGGCGACCAGCGCGACGAAGGCCACCGGGATCGATCCGACGGTCGCCTGGAGGACCTCGACGACACCGGCGTGGATGTAGCCGTCCGGACCATCGCGCAGCACGAAGCCCAGGCCTTGCAGCGCGATGTACATGGCCAGCGTCGCGGCGATCGGCGTGAAACCGGCGAACCGGATGAGCGCTCCGTTGATCCCGCCAACGGCGATCGCGATGATCACCATCAGCAACAGACCCGCGACGATGGCGGCCGCGGGCTGACCGTCGTTGACGAAGAACGACGCCACCACCACCAGGAAACCCGAGAGCGGGCCGACCGAGAGGTCGATGCCGCCGAGCAACACACTGACGGTCTGGCCGAGCGCGATGAAGCCGAGCGCCGTGGCGGCGAGCAGCACCGTGGTGACGTTGAACGGCGACAGGTACCGGGCATTCTGCGCGAAGATGTAGGCCGCCAGCGCGACGATGACCGCGGCGAGCAGCGCCGCCGGTGCGTGGTCGCTGTGGACCAAGCGCCGCGCGCCTGCGTGCGTCCTCGCGCCGGCGCGGGTCGGCTCGGCCTCCGCCGCTCGCGCGGTGGCGCGGACCGCGGCGGTGATCATGCGCTCCTCGTTGACATCCTCGCCGGTGAGCGTCTCGATCGGCGTGCCGCGCGACATCACGACGACCTGGTCGCACAGCCCCTCGAGCTCCTTGGCATCGGAGGAGCTCACGATCACCGGGATCCCGGACGCGCTGACCTCGCGCAGGATCCGGTAGATCTCGGAGCGGGCGCCGACGTCGACGCCCTGGGTCGGCTCGTCGGTGATGACCAGGCGCGGCGCGGACAGCAGGGCGCGCGCCACCACGACCTTCTGCTGGTTGCCGCCGGACAGCGACGAGACCTCTGCGTCGAGCGAGGCCGCGCGCACGTCGAGCGATGCGAGCGTCCGGGCGACGCCGCGATGCTCGCGGTCGTGGCTCAGCAGCCACCGGCCGCGAAACGCGGGCAGCGCGGCCACCGCGGCGTTCTCGCGCACGGTGAGCCGCATCATCAGGCCTTCGCGATGGCGATCCGCAGGCATGAACGCCGCCGCATGCAACAGGTCGCGCGAGCGCTGCTCGACGCCGCCCAGCCGCACGCGGCCGCGGAACGGCGCGAGCCCCGAGAGCGCGCGCAAGAGCTCGCTCTGGCCGTTTCCGGTGACGCCCGAGATGCCGAGGATCTGCCCAGCCGTCGCGGTCAGCGACACATCGCGGCAGCCGTCGCACGTCAGCCGCTCGACCTCGAACACGACCGCGTCGTCCGCGCGCGCGACGCGCTTGGGCGGAAAGGTCGAGTCGAGCTTGCGGCCGACGATGAGCGCAAGCATCTCGTCGTCGGTGATCTCGGACACGGCCGATTCGCCACGCAGCTTGCCGTCGCGAAGCACGGTGACGCGCTGGGCGAGCTCGCGCACCTCGGCGAGGCGATGCGTGATGTAGACGACCGCGACGCCGTCGGCGACCGCACGGCGCACGCGCGAGAACACCAGCTCGACCGAGCTCTGGCCGAGCGGCGCGGTCGGCTCGTCGAGGATCAGCACCCTGGGCCCGATCGCGAACGCCTTGGCGATCTCGAGCAGGTGCCGCTGCGCGACGGTCAGGGTCTCGACCCGGTCGCGCAGGTGAACCGACAGGCCAACACCGTCGAGGAGGCGGCGCGCGCTGCGCTCGGGGCCGCCGTCTGCGAGCGCGGCGCCGGGCAACGCGACCTGGAGGTTCTCGAGCACCGTCAGGTCGGGCAGCACCGCCGGATGTTGATGGACGATGGCGATGCCGAGGCGCGCCGCTGCTGCCGGCGTGAGCGCGATGGTCTGATCCTCGAACAGGATCGCGCCCGCGTCGGGCTGGACCGTTCCCGACGCCACGTTCATGAGTGTCGACTTGCCCGCGCCGTTCTCGCCGAGGATGGCGTGGACCTCGCCCGCGCGAATGTCGACCGAGACGTCCGACAGCGCGGCCACGCCGCCGTAGTGCTTCGCGACCTTGCGCAGGCCGAGCACGACGCGCTGCCGAGCGACCGGCGAGCCCGAGCCCGAGCCCGAGCCCG
>DATIPJ010001164.1:0-4835 GCA_035472155.1 Kofleriaceae bacterium | reverse complement strand
CCACGCGGCGCTCGGTGCCGCGTCCGCAGCTGGTATCCGAAGCCGGGCCGGGCGGCGACGCGGTGCTCGATCGCCTGCTCTCGGCGCGCCTGCTCGTGCAGCGCAACGTGGGCGACGGCGAGGCGCCGATCATCGAGATCGCCCACGAGTCTCTCGTCCAGACCTGGTCGCAGCTCGCGCGCTGGCTCGATGAGTCGCGCGAGGAGCGCCGCATGCTCGAGGATCTGCTGGACGCCGCCAAGCTGTGGGAGCGCCGCGGCCGCCGGCCCGAGGACAGCTGGTCCGAGACGGACCTCGCGACCGCGCGCCATCGCGCGGGCCAGCTCGGCCTCGCGATCCCCGCGCTGGTCGGCGAGTTCTTCGCGGCCGGCGACCACCGACACCGCTCGGCGCGGCGCCGTCGGCGGACCGCGTACGGCATCGCGCTGGCGATCGCCATCGGCGTCGCGATCCCGACGTTCGTCGCGATCGGCAAGTACACCTCGCGCGAGCAGCTGATCCAGAACAACACCGGCACCGTCGACCTGACGATCATCCCGTTCGACTGGGTCGGCCGAGCGCGCATCCCCGTCGGCATCGCCGCGGTGCCTCACCTGTCGATCGCGCTGCACGAGGCGCGCCCCGACGACCTCCACGCGCACGGCGAGGAGCTCGCCGCCGAGCACGTGCGGATCCTCGAGCCGACCGACTATGGCGTCATACGCGCGCAGCGGATCCGGGCGCCCGGCGGCACGCTGTTCCTGCGCGTCGACCGGCGCGGCCGCGAGGGCGAGCACTGCGCTCCGTCGTGGATCCGCTTCCAGGCGTTCCCCGGCTACCGCACCAGCGCGGTCGAGCACGTCGTACTGTGGGTCCCGACCTGCGGCGCGAGCCACACCGGCATGGTGACGGTTCCGCGCGGCAAGTTCATCTACGGCGGCCCGGGCGATCCGAGGTCGAAGCACTTCGGCGATCCCGACTACACCGAGCCCGAGCAGCTGATCGATCTGCCGGCATTTGCGATGGACCTGACCGAGGTCTCGAATGCCGCCTTCGAGTCGTTCGCGCGGCTCGAGCGCATCACCGGTTATCCGGCGCCGGTCTACGCCAACGAGGCGATGCACGCCCACGATGGCGAGCCCGACTATCCGGTGAGCGAGGTCGATGCCTGGGAGGCAGGCGCGTACTGCGCGTACATGGGCAAGCAACTGCCGGGCGACCTCCAGTGGGTCAAGGCCGCGCGCGGCGGCCTCGAGATCGACGGCAAGCCCAATCCCGCGCCGCGCCGGCTCTACCCGTGGGGCAAGACCCTGCGCTTGGACTGTGCAAACTTCGACGGTCCTGCCGATGGGTATGCCTGGACGGCGCCCGTCGATTCGATGCCGTGCGGCCGCAGCCCATATGGGATTTTTCATCTCGGCGGCAATGTTCAGGAGTGGATCTCGCGCGAGGGCCAGATCGATCGCGCCAATCCCATGCACATCCTGCGGGGCGGCGCCTGCGATGCCCCGGTCGACATGGATCTGACGACCACGGTGTTCCGCAATGCGCGTGTGCCGCGAACTGCCGACTACTCACTCGGCTTCCGCTGCGTCATCGACGACGTCGACGAGATCCCGTAATTCCGTCGAAGCGGATTGGCACCGGTTTCGCATCACCACTCGACTTTACCGTTCGTCATTGCGGAAGATCGGGACGTGATCGCGTTGTCGCAGCACGGCTCCGGTACGAGCTGGAACAGGGGGCATGCCATGAGAGTGAGTGATCAACCGGATACCGTCACGCTGGTGGCGAGCCCGCCGCCCGGAACTTCGGGCCCCACCGATAATGCCTTCATCGACGATGCCCTGGCGGCGCTGTCGAGGAAGACACCGTCGGGAACGCGCGTGGTACGCGCGGCCAGCGTGCGCGACGTCGACCTCGAGCTCGGCAAGATCCTGCACGATGACTTCCGTGGCGCAGCCCGCGTGCAGATCGTCGGGCACAGCATCTCGGGCATGCTGTCACTCGGCGCTTCGTGGATTCCCGATTGCGAGATGCAGGCCCGGGCATTCCGCTATCCGTATCACGTGCTCGATACCAATCCGGCATCGCTGGGCTTGCTGGCGAAGTACATGGGAAAGATCAGCGAAGTCATGCTGGTGGGCTGCAACATCGGATCGGCGTCGTCGTTCGGTTATGCGATCAACGGCCGCACGCTGACCTACACGCTGTCCGAGATGTTGCGCTGTCTGGTGCGCGGCGCCGACGACGTCGTGGCGCCCGACGAGTTCGACACCCGCGGCTGGTATGCGCCCGGTCCGCACCATCGGCGGCCCAAGGGCTGGCGCTGGGTCGAGTCACGGCCGCCGGTGTGGACCGACCCCGGGCTCGACCCGGTGGGTGGCAGGCCCGTGGGCTCGACGCTGACGTTCGAGGTTCAACGCATCACGGCGTCGCTCCTGCCGGTCGATCTGACGTCGCGCCCGCTCGACATCAAGCCGGGCCTGCGCATCGTCTGCAAGCACGTGGCGCCCGACAAGCCGCGCTCGGCGTTACCGGACGTCACGATCGAGACCGACCGCGGCCGGGCAGAGCTCGTGTGCGGCGGCCGGTTCCTCAAGTGGCTGGATACGTACTACGTGGTCGAGCACAGTCCACAGCTATCGACTGCGCTGACCACGCGAATCTGGCGCTCGGGTCCGGGCGGCAACGGGTGCGGCCCGGGCGAGCCCGCCGTCACCCAGGCGAGCGTCTCCGGGTGACGCCTACGAGGTGATGGCCGGTGCCGTGGCCGGCGGGTGCGGGCGCCACCGCCGAAGCGTCCTCGCCCGACGCCTCGAGGACCGCCTGCGGCGTGACGTGGAAGGCGTTGACACCGTCCTGCGTCAGTCGCAGCGTCACCACTGCCCCTGACTTACTGAACAAGATGGTCTGTGTGCAGTCGGCCATCTCGCGGTCGAGGACATCGACCTCGCCGAGCACCGCCTGGTCGATCGCGGGTGATCCCTTGATCCGGATCCGCGTCGGCCAGAGCTCGACGGTCTTTGCGTGTGCGCCCACGCCCATCCGGCGAGCACCACGCGCCGTGAGCCGGACGGCGATGTAATCCACACCATTCCAGACGATGTGCTGGTCATCGTGGGCGTCCGGACCCGCCAGCTCGATATCGTAGAAGATCGTCTGCTCGGGCAGATGACCGCGGACCACGATGCTCGTCGGGATCACCGTCATTTGCGTCATGATCGGCGACGTGATCGCCCCGCAGTGCGGGTACTTGAAGATTGCATGATCACTCCCATAGATCCGGAATCCATCGTCGGTCAGGCATGTCCAGCCTACTCGCGACAGAAACAGATTCCCCGTCGCGCCCGGGACCAGCTGGACCGGCGGTGGTGCACCGTCGATCGCGCGCGGATAGATCTCCGACGCCGCAACGGTGAAGGTCTTGCGCAGGTTGTCGTCACTGCCACCCGACGGGCCTGTACCGCGCGTCGTGAAGCTGACATTTCTGTCATCGATCGAGACGATCGTGACCTGCTGAACGATTGCGAAATTACACTCTACGTTCGTACTGCCCACCATCACATTCCTCCAGTCGTGGGTCAGTCTCAAAAGTGTTCACATGTCATGCCAATCGGGACACCGCGATCGGCTCGTCGTCTGAGCAGCGATCTTTGCCAACGATTGCTTGCGACGTCCGCGTTTATTCGTCGTCGTGATCGTCGTCTTCGTCGTCGCGGTAGGTCTGTGCGCGATACAGCCGGTAATCGATCGAAAAGTTATCGCACAGGCGATACAGCTTGCGGCGATCGATGCCGAGCAACTGCGCCGCGGTCCGCATCCGACCGGCGGTCCTGCGCAGCGCCTCCTCGATCTCGAGCCTCGTCGGATCGGGCATCGGCAGGTCGATCGCCGGCGGATCCGAGCGCGGCGGATCCGAGCGCGGCGGCGGATCGTTGGCCGGCGTCGGCTCCTCGATGGGGCCACCGCCCGCCGGTGCGCGCAGCGTCCCGCGGTGCGCGCGCAGCTTGGCCGGCAGGTGCTCGGTGCCGCACGGGAACGCCGGCGACTGCTCGGCGGCGTGGCCGACGACGCGATGGAGCTCGCGCAGGTTCTCCGTCCACGGATACAGGAGCAGGCACTCGAGCGCGCCGACCGTCCACGGTGTCGTGCCGGGCTCGCGCCCGAGCTCGCGGAAGAACAGCTGCGTCCAGCCGAGGATGTCCTCGCGGCGCTCGCGCAGCGGCGGCAGCTCGAGCGGCTCGTTGCTCGCGCGCAAGCGCGCCAGGAGGTCGCGCCGAAACCGGTTGTTCTGGACCGCCTGATCGAGGTCGACGTGGGTGGCGGCGACGACGCGCGCATTGGAGTGGCGCAGCTCGGTCGAGCCGACCGGGCGATACGAGCCGTCCTCGAGGAAGCGCAGCAGCTCGGCCTGGACATCGAGCGACAGCTCGCCGATCTCGTCGAGAAACAGCACGCCGTCGCCCGCCTTGTCGACGAGGCCGGGCCGGTTCGCCGTCGCGTGGGTGTAGGCCCCGCGCACGTGGCCGAACAGCTCGGAGCGCGCGAGCTCGCGAGACAGCTCCGCGCTGTTGAGCGTCACGAATGGATGCGGCGCGCGCTGCTCGCCGATCATCTTGGCGATGCTCTCCTTGCCCGTGCCGGTCTCGCCGAAGATCAGCACGTGGCCGTCGCCGCATGCGAGGGCGTCGATCCGCCGCCGGGTCGCGACCGCCACGGGAGACACTCCCGGGAACACCGGCGAGTCGACCCGGCCATCGGTGGTCGGGATCGTGGCGCGAAAGCCCATGAGCGTGTCGCCCAGCCGCAGCACCGCGCCATCGGCGAGCGCCGCCCGCCCGCCGCGGCCCAGC
>DATIPJ010001163.1:0-3505 GCA_035472155.1 Kofleriaceae bacterium | reverse complement strand
GTGCGCTCGATCTCGCCCTCGTGGTCGTAGACCTTGCCGCCGGCGTCCGTGAACGCCTGCTTGAACCGGGCGGGGACCTCGTCGACCGAGTTGAACGTGCGCGCGCCGAGCTTCTTCGACACCTGCGAGAAGCCGACGCGCTGGGTGACCGTGGCGTGGTTCTCGCCGTTGCGGCCGCGCTTGGTCGTGATGACCACGACGCCGTTGGCGGCCTTGGAGCCGTACAGCGCGGCGGCCGAGGCGCCCTTGAGCACCTCGAGCGTCTCGATGTCGTTGGGGTTGAGGTCGGAGATGCGGTTGACGGGGTTATCCTGGCTCGACGCGTTTCCGCCGGCGGCCGCCGCGGTGATCGCGTTCGAGCCGTTCGAGATCGCGACGTTCGACAGCACGACGCCGTCGATCACGTAGAGCGGCGACGACTGGCCGTTGATCGTCGAGATGCCGCGCAGACGGAGCTGAGCGCCACCGCCGGGCGCGCCCGAGTTCGACTGGATGTTCGAGCCGGCGAGCTTGGCAGTCATCGCGGCGTCGATCGTCTGCGAGCTGACGCGGTTGAGGTCCTTGTCATCGATGACCGAGGCGCCGCCGGCCAGGTTGGTCTTGAGGATCACGGGCGCGCGGCCCTCGATGACGATCTGCTCGCCCTTGCTGAGCGCGAGCGGAACGGTGACCGTGGCCTGGTCGGGCGTCACATCGACGATGTGGCTCTCGCGCTCGGGCGCCGAGATGTCGAGCTTGACCGAGCCGGGCGGCGCGTTCTCGATCGTGAACGAGCCGTCGGCCTCGGTGAACACCACCGTGCTGCTGCCGACGACCTGGACCTGCGCGGCGACGATCGGCTCGTTGGAGACCGGGTCGGTGATCTTGCCCTTGATGGTGCGCGCGACCGGCGCCGCGGGCGCGGACGCGCCGATCGTGACCGCGACGGCGGCCTTGTCGGCGGGGACTGCGGTGGAGGTCGCCGGCTGGCCGGCGGCCTCGATGTCGAGCGCGACCTCGGCGACGGCGACGCCGGGCAGCGTGAAGCTTCCGTCGGCGCCGGTCACGGTCTGGATCGCGGTACCGCGCACCCGGACAGTGGCCCCCGCCACCGGCGCGCGCGCACTATCGAGCACGATCCCGCCGACCATGCGCGTCTCACTCGGAGGCGGCGCGGCGGGCGCGGGTTTGACGATCACGACGCTGAGCTGCAGCGCAGTCGCGGCGCCGAGCACTGGGACCTGCTTGGCCGTGAAGCCATCGGCCGTGACCTCGAGGACGACGTTGGTCGTCGCGACGCCGGCGAGCTTGAAGCTGCCGTCATCGCCTGTCGTCGTCGATGGCCCGCCGCCGGCGACTGTCACGGTGGCGTGAGCGACGGGCTTGGCGTCGATGTCGAGCACTGTGCCCGAGACACTCCGACCCTTCGCGTTCTGGGCGAGAGCGGGCATGGCCAGGAGCGCCAGTGCCAGGGCGCACACCGCCGCTCCCAATGGATGAGCGAACCGTTTGTTAAGCATTCGTGTCCTCCCTAAGTGATGGCTGGTCATCTATGCGCCTGTGGCGAAACGCCTACAAGAAATTGGGCCCGCCACGTTCTGTCCACCGGAGCGATTTGCTCTTTCAGTGCGACGTCGCAGGCTCCGCATTGTAATTGGCGATACTTTTGTTTCAAGCCGATGAGATCCGGAACCTACCGATTAGACGGGCGTTGGTCCGGATATTGACGATGTCGCGGGTTCCGGGCGGGCGCCCCATCTCGGGCGCGGATCGCGGGGTCTCCGACGAGACTCGCGGTGGTGCGCGCGCGATCCGCGCGACGACGACGCACGCGCACGCGGTCGTTCGACAGCGTCGGACCGGCGCTGACGCACAGGACAGGTTGCGACATGGCGTTGCGACGATGCGGCAGCAGCGCTCGGCGCGCTCTCAGGCAACCCGTGAGGACTGCCGATCGTGACAGGTGGCAGCGTCGACCCGAAGTGGCGTCATCCACGAGCCGCGCGGGAGCGCTGACATTCGTCGACAGCGGAGTACTTGCTCGTCCTCGCCATGGCATGCCTAGGATCACTTCCCCGTGCACGATTTCGCCGTGAGCTGGACCGGCGGCGACCGCCCCCGCGTGAGGATCGCGAATCGCGATGACGGCGGCCTCGTGTTCTGGCTCGGGCGCCTGTACGGCTTCGCGGCGCTGGTCGTCATCGCCGGCGTGCTGCTCTCGGGGCTGCTGGTCTATAGCTACTTCTCGCTCAACGCGCCGGCGGTGCCCGATCTGCGGCGCTACGCCCGCGTCGCGCCGGCGGTGTCGCGCATGTACGCGGCCGATGGCACCAAGCTCGGCGAGTTCGCCAAGGAGTGGCGCGAGATCGTGCCGCTCGAGCGCATGCCGCGGCGGCTGATCAATGCGTTCCTCGCCGTCGAGGACCACGACTTCTACAACCACGGCGGGCTGTACTGGAAGGGCGTCGGCCGCGCGGTGTGGGCCAACATCACCGCCGGCGACTTCGCGCAGGGCGGCTCGACGATCACGCAGCAGGTCGCCAAGCAGTTCCTCGGCGGCGAGAAATCGCTGTCGCGCAAGGGCAAGGAAGCGATCATGGCGCGCCGCCTCGAGGCCCGCTATTCGAAGGACGCGATCCTCGCGGTCTACCTGAACCACATCTATCTCGGCGCGGGCGCCTGGGGCGTGGCCGCGGCGGCGCGCCGCTACTTCCAGAAGGATCTCGACCAGCTCACGCTCGCCGAGTGCGCGCTGATCGCCGGGCTCGCCAAGGCGCCGACCGCGTACTCGCCGATCCGCTCGGTCAAGCTCGCGACCGAGCGACGCAACGTCGTGCTCGACAAGATCGCGACCTACCACCTCGAGCCGCCGATGGTGCTCGAGGCCGCCAAGCTCGAACCGATCAAGCTCAACATCTACCGCGACGTGTTCCCCGATCGCATGCCGTACTACGCCGAGCACGTGCGGCGCTACATCAGCGAGCGATACGGCGGCGATGCCCTCGCGTCGCGCGGCCTGCGCATCGAGACCGCGGCCGAGCCGAGCTGGGAAGCCGGGGCGTACGACAACGCCAACTTCGGCGCGCGCCAACAGGACAAGCGCGAGGGCTGGCGTGGGCCCGAGTGGCGGCTCGATGGCGACGCGCGCGAGCTGTTCCTGAACCGCCAGCGCACGCTGTACGGCAGTGCGCCGCTCCAGCCCGGCAAGCGCTACCTCGCGGTGGTCGACAGCGTGAAGAACGACGGCGCCGAGGTGGTGATCGGCGATCGCCGGCTCCAGCTGCCGCTGCGCAACATGAAGTGGGCGTCGAAGTGGCAGACCGGCAACGTCGAGAACGACATCGAGGTCGACAGCGCGACGGCCGTGCTCAAGCCCGGCTACGTGGTGTGGGTGAGTCGCGAGGTCCGCACGCTGCCGCGCTATCGCGACTGGGACCAGGCCCTCAAGAACCCGACGTGGCTACCCAAGGTCGACCAGGTCGAATGGGACGAAGGCCACGACTCGATCGTGAAGCTCGACCAGGTG
>DATIPJ010001162.1:0-5596 GCA_035472155.1 Kofleriaceae bacterium | reverse complement strand
AGGTGGTTGGTCACCGCTGCTCCACCCCTCCGCTTTCTGACAACCGGCGGGTCTACGATGAGCCCCGCATGCCCAGGCCTTCGACCATCCGGACGCCGCAAACCGGCGATCGCCGGACGGACGGCCGCTCGCAGTTCGAGGAATGCGAGCACATCGTCCGGGACGACGACGTCGACACGGCGCTGTGCGGTGTCGACCAGACCGACGTCCCGTGGCACCAGGGTCTGCCCGTGTGCGAGGCGTGCGCGGCAATCGCGCAGGGACGGATGAGCTAGCGGATGAGCGAGCGGTTCACGACCCGGGACGGACGGATGCTGTCGTTCGAGCGGCGAGGCTCAGGGCCGCTACTCGTCTGCCATCCCGGCGGCCCGGGCGGTTCTGCGGCGGAGTTCTGCGACTTCGCCGCTTCGCCCTCGCGTCGTTGATCCGCGAGGGCAAGACGTCGCAGATCGCGAGCTTCATCCAGTCGAGCTCGGGCGAGGGCATGCAGGGCATGGACGTCGCCCTCGAGCGCCTGGTCTCCGCAGGCACCATCAGCGCGCGCGATGCCCTCGACAAGGCCCTCGACAAGGAATCCTTCGCCAAGCTCCCCTCGGTCGCCCGCGGCCTGGGCCCCGAGGCCACGCTCACCGCCTGAGGCGAGCGAACGCGAGCCGTCTTACCTACGGCCGCGCCGGAAGCTTGCGCTGGAACTTGATCACGAAATCGCGCCAGGCGCGGTTGCGGAACTCGAGGCCTTCGTAGAGGTCGGCGATGTCGCGGTAGGTGGTCTTCGGGCAGAAGATCGAGAGGCCGCACAGCTTGCCGTGGCCGTCGTTGGCGGCGGCGGCCAGGCGCACGGCGTGGAGGTGCCGATGCACGGCGTTGGCGCTGGCCTGGGCCTTGACGTCATGGCGCCCGAGGACGTGGAGCAGCGAGGCCAGATCGGTCATGTAGACGTCGTCCACGCGCCAGGCGTCCTTCATGACGGCCTTGGACACTTCGGGCCAGGCGTCGTCGATGAGCTCGGAGACGCGCCGCGCGTACTTGTCGAGCGCGGCGGCGAGGTCTTCGATCGGCTGGCCGCACTGGAAGGCGGAGATCGCATCGGGGCGGCCGCGCGCGATCTCGGCGCGCACGGCATCGACGATCGCGTGCGCGAGATCGACGGCGTCCATCTGCGGCGCCTTGACGAGCGCCTCGACGATCGCGCCGTAGGGCCACGGCTTGGCCTCGACCTGCGAGGCGACCTGCACGTCGGCGATGTGGCGCAGCTCGTAGACGACCTCGAGGAAGGCCATGCCGCAGGCGTTGAGGCCGAGGAGATCGACGCGGTGACGGATGCTCGCGGTGATCGCCTTCTTCAGCTCGGTGACCGTGAGCACGTCGCCGGTCCTGGAGTCGGGGCCCCAGCAGCAGCCGTAGTGGCGCGGGTGATGCGCGGTGGGGTGCTCGGGGGCGTGGGCGGCGACCTCGTGGACGTCGACACCGGTGTCTTGCGCGCCCGCGGGGCTGGCGAACATCTGATCGAGGCCCGGCGGCGCGGCGGCCTTCTGCGCGCGGGGCGCCTCGTCGGAGAGGCCCGTGCTGTGCGCCCACAGGACCAGCGCGGTGGGGTTGGAGACCGGCGCGCTGCTCGATTTCTTCGAGAAGTTGTGGTTGGCCACGTCGAGGAAGCTGCGCAGCGTGGACGGCTTGCCGGCGTCCTGCGGCGGGAGGGGCTCGGTGCGCGTGCGCCCGCCGGAGATCCAGGTCCGCGTGGTCCCGGACCTGGTGTGAAGCTGCACACCGATGTTGCAGGCGTTCGCCGAGAGTGCCGCGCGCATGTCGTTGATGGCTCGCTCGGCGCGATCGACCTCCTCCTCGTCGCGCGCGATGGCGTAGATGAGCAGGTTCCAGCAGGGGGCGGGCACTAGTTGTCCTTGCCGTCGAGGATCGGCGGCCCGTCGGGCTCGGTGCCCTCGCTCTTGAGGAAGTCCTCGAGGTGGGGTTGCAGGGCGTCGGGCGTGAGCGGCGCACCGAACGGGACGTCGCAGCGCAGCGTGCTCTCGCCGGTGAACTTGTAGCGCACCTCGAGGGCGTCTTGATCGTGGCGGCCGACGAGCAGCCAGTAGGAGAAGTGGCGGTAGTTGTCGTGGGCGACCAGCTTGAAGATCACGCTGGCCTTGCAGTCGTCGGGCGGCGTCAGCTTGAGGCTGCGGGTGATCCGCGAGAACCTGGGCGGCGTCGCCTCGACCTTGCGCTTGCGGCGGATGGCGGTGGACGCGGCCGGGCGCCGCGCCGTACGGGCGGGTTGATTGCCAATCTTGCGAGAGAGCTTTCTGGTGGTCATTGTCTATCCCTACTAGAGTGGTGCTGACTCCACCTGGAGTGCACAGCGGAAACCGACGTTGGGCGCCACGCGGGTGAACGCCATCTGGTACCGCCCGCTGGTGCGGGCCATCAGCGATTCGCCCCACGATCCGCCGCGCACGACGTGCGGGGAATCGGGGGTGTCGGGGTCGGTGCGCGAGGCGCGCTTGCCGGCGACGTAGACCGACGACGTCCACTCCGACACGTTGCCCCCGAGGTCGTGGACCCCGGCGGGGGTGACGTCCTGCGGCGCGGTGCCGACGGCGCGCGGCTCGGCGAGCTTGGGGCACCCCGGCATGCGCGGCACGGCCTCGCCGTCATTGGCGAGCGCGACGTCGGCGCAGCGCGGCGGGTCATTGCCCCACGGGAAGCGCCGATCCTCGCGGCCGCGCGCCGCGGCCTCCCACTCGAGCTCGCTGGGCAGCCGTTTACCGACCGACGCGCAGTACAGCTTGGCGCCGAGCCACGACATCTGCGAGGCGGGGAGCGCCCCGCGGCCCGGGCGCGCGCGATAGGTTCGCTCCGCGGTGTATTCGATCCCCGCGTAGTCGGCATGGAGATCGATCAGCAGGCCGGGATGGCCGAAGCCCGGATTCTCCTGGACGTAGCGCGGATAGTGGCGGTTCGCGTCTTCGATCAGCTGCAGCGTGCCGCCGATGCCGCGCAGCCACATGGCGAATTCGTCGTTGGTGACCTCGTACTGGTCGAGGAAGAACGGCGCGACCGTCACCTCGGTTCGCGGGAGCTCGCGGGCCATCTGCTTGCGCTGGCAGTCCGGGCCGATGACGGCGCACTCGCGATCGATCTCGGCCTGGTCGCGGCCGACGGTGAGCGTCTGGCCCTCGATCCGGATCATGCCCGGCGGCGGGGCCATCGGCGGGCGGCGCCCGGGCCGCGGCGCGAACAGGAACACGAGCGCGACGGCGGCGGCGGCGATCTCGAGCCCGCCGCGCACCAGCCGGCCGTACGCCGGGCGAAACTCCGGCCGGGCCAGGGCTGGCCTCGTCGGCGCCTCGCTGATCGGCGGCATCTCGCCGTCGAAGTCGAGACGACGCAGCTCGGGCTCGACCTCGCGGAGCGCGGCGAGCGCGTGCGCGCCGTCGGGAAAGCGACCATCAGGATCGCGCGCGAGCATGCGCAGGATCAACGCGCGCAACGACTCGGGCACCGCAGCCATGCGAAGGTCCCCGGGCTCGGCCCTCCATGTGCGCGTCGCCTCGACGATCGAGGCCACGGTGTCCTGATGAAACAGCCGCTGCCCGGTGATCAGCTCGTAGAGGATGACGCCGAGCGCGAACACGTCGACGCGTGCATCGATCGCCCGCCCGGCGCATTGCTCGGGCGCCATGTAGCCGGGCGTCCCGGCGGAGGTGATGCTGGCCCTGTCCGACGGCGCGGCATGGCTCTCGACGCGAGCCTCCGGGCCGATCACGGCGGCGCGCGCCAGCCCGAAGTCGAGGAGCTTGACCCCGCCCTGCGCGGTGAGCAGCACGTTCTCGGGCTTGAGGTCGCCGTGCACGACACCGCTGGCGTGTAGCTCGGCGAGCCCCTCGGCGATCTGCAGCACGACCTCGAGGGCCTGCGGCTCCGAGAGCATCGACATCCGCTTCCGGAGCGTGCCGCCCTGGATGTACTCCATCGCGACGAACGCGTAGCCCTCGTGGCTGCCGACGTCGTACACGCGCGCGATGCGCTCGTGCTCGACCTTGGCGGCAAGCTTGGCCTCTCGCAGCAGCTGTTCACGGTACGCGACGTCGCGGTCGGCCCCCGCAGCGTCGAGCACCTTCAGCGCGATCACGCGATCGAGCACGGTGTCGCGCGCCGAGTACACCGAGCCCATGCCGCCGCGCCCCAGAAACCGCTCGATGATGTAGCGACTGGCGTCGCCCCACGCCGTCCCGGGCATGACCACGGTCGCCGGCCGCCGCGGCGGCGAGTAGGCGGCCGCGCGCAGCACCGCATCGGCCTCGCTATCGATGCCGAGGTCGGCGTCGCTGTCGTGGCGCGAGGGGTCGGTCTCGGGAAGATCGTGTGAGTCGGTGGACATGCGTCGGGCCAGCGGGCTGTGGCGTGGAGTGGATGCACTGACTGAGCGCTGGCGGCGCCCATTGTGAAGGTGGCAGCGAAGATTTTCTGCTGCGCGATGCGATCAGCCGGTCGACTCCTCTCTCGCGCGCGCGACCAGCCGATCCTTGATCAGCTGGAACCGCTTGCGCAGGCGGGCGGCCTCGCGCTTGCGGTCCTCGTCGCTGGCGTGCTCGGGGTCGGGCGAGAAGGCGAGCGCGATGTCGTCCCACTTGAGGTCGCGATCCACGCGCAGGATCAAGAGCGTACGGTCCTCGATCGGTAGCTCGTCGCGCAGCTTCCGGAAGGTGTGGCGCCGTGCCGCGGCCAACGTCGATCGCGTCCGGGAGCGCACCTCCGCGAGCGCCTCCTCGAGCTCGGAGATGCGGACCCGTCCGTTGGCGTGCTTGCGCGCATCGCGCCGGAACCGCCCGATCTCCTGGCGGGCGAGCACGTAGGTCCAGGTCCGGAGCGAGCAGCGGCCCTCGAAGCCCTTGAGCGATCGCCATAGCCGCACGCTCAGCCGCGAGAACGCCTCGTCGCCGTCATCGTTGCCGAGCACCCCCGAGAGAAAGCCGAGGATCTCGGGACCCAGCTCGCGGATCGCAAGCGTGGTCGCCCCGTGAAGGTCCTCTGCCTCGAGGAGCACGCGAATCTGGGCGTCCAGCGCTCTCATCGGCACGAAAACCCAAGACAGTACCCCCCGCGACCTCCTTGATTTCTCGAGGGTACACCAGTCGTTAGGCTGCCGCGCGGCGCGCCCGCGGCCGTCGTCGGCAAAAATCTGCACGAGAAATTCGCCGCGGCCTTCACATCCGGCTCCGGCGCCGCTCTACCGCTGTGAGATGACGACGTCACCGCCTACAGGCGACGCAGACATTGCGGGCACAACCGCAAAGTTGCGCGAGGCGTCGTCACGCTCGCTAACGGAAGACTTGCCTAGGCGAGCGAATGCGAGCCGTCTTTTCCGGATAGGCGAGCGCTTCGCGAGCCGATCGATGCGATGGAGACCGTATGCAATACGGTCTCCGTCGCCGAGGGCGCGCACGACTGAGCTCGTGTGCGCGGCCCTCGGCATCGATTTCATGTTGTAGGTCGGGGGGTTATCGGAGGGTCCGTTGCCGGTGCCGTCGGGGCGCAGGGCGTTTGGGGTGGGGGGCGCAGGGGGTGTGGAGCCAGGGGGGCGCAAGGGCGTGGGTGC
>DATIPJ010001161.1:0-6052 GCA_035472155.1 Kofleriaceae bacterium | reverse complement strand
CCTCGGCGTGACGGCGCTCGCCAACCGGCTGGCCGAGCGCCGGGCGCGCCCCGCCGCGGGCGATCCGAGCCGCGTGCTCAAGGTCGGCGCGATCGAGCTCGATCCGGTCACCCATGACGTCAAGATCGCCGGCGCGCCGACCCAGCTGCGCCCGCTCGAGTTCAAGCTGCTGCAGCTCCTGGTCAGTGAGCCGGGCCGGGTGTTCACGCGCGAGGAGCTGCTCGAGCAGGTCTGGGAGATGCGCGGCGATATCAACACGCGCACCGTCGACGTTCACGTGCGCCGCTTGCGCGTGAGCCTGGGGCCCGCCGCCGATGTCATCGAGACCGTGCATGGCTTCGGCTACCGCGCCCGGCGCTGATCGCAGCGCTGCCCGGCCGCCGGCCTGATACGCTGACGGTCTGCACTCCTCGCTCCGCAACCGGCTGCTCGTCACGTTCGTCGCCCTGTTCGTCATCGTCGGCGCCGGGACGCTGTTCGCGATCGAGCGCACGCTGGCCGAGGACCTGACGACCTCGCTCGACAGCCGTATGACGAAGCAGGCGCACGAGGTCGCGGCGTGGCTGACATTCGCGGGCCATCCCGATCGGCTCGCGCCGCGCCTCGCCGCCGTGACCGGCGCGCGGATCACGATCATCGGCGCCGACGGGCTCATCCAGGGCGACTCGCTCGAGTCCGGCACCGTCGGCCGCCCGGTCGGCGAGGTGTGGGAGGTCTCGCAGGCCCGGCTCGGCGAGGCCGGCCACGCGATCAGAAACCTCAGCGACGACGCGCCGCTGCAGTACGTGGTCGCGGTCCCCGCCGATCTCAACCGCGTGGTCCGGCTCGCGGTGCCGCTCGACGACGTCCTCGACACCCGCGCGCGCATGCGCAACCGCCTGCTGGTCGGCGCCGGCTTCGGATTGATCGGCTGCCTCGTGCTGTCGTGGATCTTCATCCGCGCGCTGACCCGGCCGCTGCAGGCGATGACCCACGCCGCCGAGAAGGTCGCGCGCGGCGACCACGAGGTGCCGCTGCCGGTCGATTCGGGTGGCGAGCTCGGCGTGCTCGCGCGCGCGATGAACCGCATGAGCGGCGAGGTCCAGGCGCGCGTCGGCGAGCTGACCGAGCAGCGCGACCTGCTCTCGGTCGTCGTCGGCGGCCTCGTCGAGGGCGTGGTCGTCGTGCGCCGCGACCGCAGCGTGGCGCTGGTCAACGACGCCGCGCGGCCGCTGATCGCAAGCCACGGCTCCGCCGGGGCGCGCAGCACTCCCGAAGGGAGTGCGGAGTCGATCGCAAGCCACGGCTCCGCCGGGGCGCGCAGCACTCCCGAAGGGAGTGCGGCGTCGATCGGCAGTGCCGCCGAGCTGCCGGCCGCGCTCCAGCCGCTGGTCACCCGCGCGCTCGCCGGCGAGCAGGCCGACGAGGAGCTCGACCTGGTCGGCCGCGCGGTGCGTGCGAGCGCCCGGCCGCTCGGCGATCCCGGCGCGATCGTCGTGCTCTACGACGTCACGCGGTTGCGCGCGCTCGAGGCCGTGCGCCGCGACTTTCTGTCCAACGCGGCCCACGAGCTGCGCACGCCGGTGACGTCGATCTCCGGCTACGCCGAGACCCTGCTGGGCGGCGGCGTCGACGCCGAGACCTCGCACGAGTTCCTGTCGACGATCCACCGCAACGCCGGGCGGATCGCCGCGCTGGTCGCCGACCTCCTGGTGCTCGACTCGCTCGAGGGCCGCGCCGAGGTCGTCGAGACCCGCGCGCCGATCGTGCTCGCCCAGGTCGTGGCCGATGCGGCGCGGACCGCGCGCGGCGTGACCCCGGGCGCGCAGATCGAGGTCGAGGTCGCCGACGAGCTCGCGGTCCTCGCGACCCGCGACGGCCTCGATCACATCATCCAGAACCTGATCGACAACGCGATCAAGTACGGCAACGACACCACCGTATCGGTAGATGCGCGGCGCATCGCCGCACGCGTGCGTCTGGCGGTGCGCGATCACGGCCCGGGCATTCCGGATGGACATGAAGACCGCATCTTCGAGCGCTTCTATCGGCTCGATGCCGGGCGCAGCCGCGACCTCGGCGGCAGCGGGCTCGGCCTGGCGATCGTCAAGCGCCAGATCGAAGCGGTCGGTGGGCGGATCTGGGTCGAGCATGCGCGCCCGGGCGCGCGGTTCGTGGTCGAGCTCGACGCTGCGTGACCCGCTTCGCGTGGTAGGGTCCGGCCGAATGTCCAAGCCTGACCTTCCGACACTGGCGATCAATACGCTCCGCACACTGTCGATCGATGCCGTGCAGAAAGCGAACTCGGGACATCCCGGCCTGCCGCTCGGCTGCGCACCGATGGCGTACACGCTCTGGCAGCGTCACCTCAAGCACGATCCGAGCGCGCCGAAGTGGTTCGATCGCGATCGCTTCGTGCTCTCGGCGGGTCACGGCTCGGCGCTGCTCTACTCGCTGCTGCACCTGACCGGCTACGACCTCGCGCTCGACGAGCTCAAGCAGTTCCGGCAATGGGGCAGCCGGACTCCGGGCCACCCCGAGTGGCACGACACGCCCGGCGTCGAGGCGACCACCGGCCCGCTCGGTCAGGGCGCGGGCAACGCCGTCGGCATGGCGATCGCCGAACGATACCTCGGCCGGCACTTCAATCAGCCGGGTCACACGATCATCGATCACCGGACCTACGCGCTGGTGTCCGACGGCGACCTCATGGAAGGCGTCGCGTCCGAGGCCGCGAGCCTCGCGGGCAACCTCGGCCTGTGCAAGCTGACCTATCTCTACGACGCGAACCAGGTCACCCTCGACGGCCCGCTGTCGCTGACGATGGATGAGGATGTCGGCGCGCGGTTCGCGGCGTACGGCTGGTACGTCCAGCACGTCGAGCACGGCGACACCGACCTCGCCGCCATCGACGCGGCGATCACCGCGGCCAAGGCCGAGACCCAGCGCCCCTCGATCATCATCATCCGGACCACGATCGGCTACGGCTCGCCCAAGAAGGCGGGCACCAGCGCCGCGCATGGCTCGCCGCTCGGCGAGGCCGAGGTCGCGGCGACCAAGAAGGCGCTGGGCTGGGATCCCGAGGCCAAGTTCCTCGTCCCCGACGAGGTTCGCGCGCACATGGCCGAGGGTGGCAAGCGCGGCGCCGAGGCCCACGTCGAGTGGGACGCGCGGCTGGCCGCCTATCGCGAGGCGCACCCCGATCTCGCGACCCAGCTCGACCTGGCGATCCGCGGCGACCTTCCGCCCGGCTGGGACCAGGGGCTCCCCGAGGCCAAACCAGGCGACAAGCCGATCGCCACGCGCAGCGCGTCCGGCAAGGTGATGGCGGTGCTGACCGCCAAGATCCCCTGGCTATTCGGCGGCGACGCCGATCTCGGCGGCTCGACCAAGACGATCGTCCCCGGCGGAGACTACGTGCGCGCCGGCGATGGCCGCAACCTGCGCTTCGGAATCCGCGAGCACGGGATGGGCGCGATCGGCAACGGCATGATGTATCACGGCGGGGTCCGCTCGTTCGTCGCCACGTTCTTCGTGTTCAGCGACTACATGCGCCCGCCGGTCCGGCTCGCCGCGCTCAACAAGATGCCCGCGATCTTCGTCTGGACCCACGACTCGGTGGGCCTGGGCGAGGACGGCCCGACCCACCAGCCCGTCGAGCACCTCATGGCGCTGCGCGCGATGGTCAACCTCTGCGTGTTCCGCCCGTGCGACGCGAACGAGACCTCCGCGGGCTGGCGCTACGCGCTGGCCAAGACCCACGGCCCCACCGCGCTCGTGCTCTCGCGCCAGGATCTCCCGATCGTCACCCAGCCGGGCGCGCCGGGTGCCGAGCGCGGCGCCTACGTCCTCGCCGATGGCAACGATGCGATCATCATCGCCACCGGCTCCGAGGTCCCCGTCGCCCTCGCCGCGCGCGACGAGCTCGCCAAGAGCAACGTCTCGGCGCGCGTGGTCTCGATGCCGTGCTGGGAGCTGTTCGAGGCCCAGCCCGACTCCTACCGCGACTCCGTGCTGCCGCCCGCGCAGCACCGCCGCGTCTCCGTCGAGGCCGGCGTCACCTTCGGCTGGCGCGAGTACATCGGCGACCGCGGCATCGCGATCGGCATCGACCGCTACGGCGCGTCGGCTCCCGGCGAAGTCGTCCTCGAGAAGCTCGGCATCACGCCGGCCGCCGTCGTCGAGGCCGTCCTGCGCACCGCGTAGCGGACCCATGGATCTGCGTCGCATCGCTGTCGTCGCCTGCGCGATCGTCGGTGGCCTGGGCCGGCCGGCGCGCGCCGACTTTCCGCCCATCACCAGCCGCGCGTATGCGATCGATCTGTACGACGGCGTCGCGCTCGGCAGCCACACCATGGTCGGCATGGGAGGGGCGGGGGCCGCCAACGTGATCGGCACGGCCGGCGTGCTGCTCAATCCGTCGGCGATCGGCGTGCGCCCGACGACGGATCTCGACGAGTGGAGCATCGACTACCACCTCGACCTCCTGACCAGCACGCTGTCGTCGGACTACGACAACAACGGCCAGGACGCGTCGGGCGGCGCATCGCTGATCACCCTGGGGCTCGGCGGCCGCTATCACGACTGGGCGCTCGCGATCACCGGCACCGTGCAGAGCACACCGCTGACGTCGGAGCTCGATGCGCAGGCGGTGCGCGGACGCGTGACGCTGGCCCACTGGATCCCGGAGCTCGACCTCGCCGTTGGCGGCGGCGTGCAAACGGCCGGGTTCGAGATCAAGCCGGACGTCGGGCCGGCGCTGTTCTCGGTGTCAGGCGTCGGGCTGATCGCCGGCGCGACGTGGCTGCCGCGCGGCGAGAGCTTCCGCCTCGCGGCGGCGCTCGAGAGCCCGATCGACGGTGGCGAGGTCAAGGGCGACTGCGATCCCAACAACTGCAACGGCTACATCCTGCCGGAGCGCGTGCGCGCGCCCTGGCGCGTGGTCGCCGGCGGCGCGATCCGCCGCGCCGACAGCGCGTGGAACCAGATGGTCGCCGGGCCGTGGCGCGACGAGAAGGCGCTCACGCTCGCCGCCGATGTCGTCGTTACCGGCGCGACCGACAACGGCTACGGTCTCGAGGCGTTCGGCATGAAATCGCTGCAGCCGTCGGGCCGCCACGTCGTGATCAGCCTGCGCGGCGGGCTCGAATACGAATGGCTGCCCGGGCGGCTGCGCGTCCGCGGCGGCGCCTACTGGGAGCCCGGACGCTTCGAGGACGTCGGCGGCCGGATCCACGAGACGTTCGGCATCGACCTGCGCATCGGCCAGTTCCACCTCTGGGGCCCACGCCGCGGGCGGCTCTCGCTGACCAGCGACGTGGCCACGCGCTATCGCAACGGCGGCATCTCGATCGGCTTCTGGCACTGAGCCGCGATCACGCGGGGCGCGGGGCCGCGCCGCGGAGCTTGAAGCGCTGGATCTTGCCGGTGGCGGTCTTGGGGAGCTCGGTCACGATGTCGATCCAGCGCGGGTACTTGAAGGGCGCCAGCGACGTCTTCACGAACGTCTTGAGCTCGGCGACGAGCGCCGCGGCGTCGGCGTGGGCGGCCGGGTCGCGCAGCACGACGTACGCCTTGGGCTTGGTGAGCCCGTCGCTGTCCTCGGCGCCGACCACGGCGGCTTCGAGGACAGCCGGGTGTACGGCCAGCGCCGATTCGACCTCGAACGGCGAGACCCAGATGCCGCCGACCTTCAGCATGTCATCGGCGCGGCCGCCGTAGGTCCACGTGCCCTCGGCCGAGCGCGTGTACGTATCGCCGGTGCGCGTCCACGGGCCGTGAAACGCGGACAGGCTGCGCGCGCGGTCGTTCCAGTAGCCGATGCAGGCGGTCGGCCCGCGGACCCAGAGCGCGCCCTCTTCGCCGTCGGCGACCGGGCGGCCGTCGTCGCCGCGCAGCTCGAGGTCGTAGCCCGGCACTGCGCGGCCGGTGGTGCCGTAGTGGATGTCGCCCGGGCGGTTACTGAGGAAGATGTGCAGCATCTCGGTCGAGCCGATGCCGTCGAGGATGTCGCTGCCCATGCGCTCGCGCCAGCGCTCGCCGATGTGGCGGGGCAGGGCCTCGCCCGCCGAGG